>NZ_QGSW01000069.1:0-17256 GCF_003176715.1 Micromonospora sp. S4605 | reverse complement strand
GTGTATAAGAGACAGGGTCAGCGGTCAGCGGAGGGAGGCGCGGGCGGAGAAGGCGATGCTGGCCAGCAGGAAGCCGCCGTTGACCACGGTGAAGGCGACGATCACCCAGAACGCCAGGGCGGGGGCGAACAGCAGCACCAGCGCGGCCACGAAGATCACTGCGCCGTAGTCGCGGACCAGCTTCACCAGGCGTACCGGCAGCGAGGTCGAGGTGACCATGCTCGCCGCGTTCGGGCCGGCCTGCATCACCGAGGTGACCAGGTTGACCATCCAGGTGCCGGCGAAGACCGCCACCAGCCAGGCCGGGGTCGACGGCCGCTGCGCCACCGCGGTCGCCGCCAGCGCGGCCACCAGGGCGATCTGCGCCGCCACGTCGCAGAGCACGTCGACCCGGGCGCCGGCCGCGCTGCCCTGCCCGGTCACCCGGGCCAACTGCCCGTCGGCGCAGTCCAGGGCGTACGCGACCTGCCAGCCGACCAGCGCGAGCAGCCCGACCACCCAGGCCGGTACGTCCCCGGCGGCGACCGGCCCGGCGAGCGCCACCACGGTCACCGAGGTGGCCAGGCCGAGCACCAGGTTGGTCATGGTCAGCGCGGTGGGGCGCAGCCCGAGCCGCTGGGCGACGAGCGCGAACACCGCGCCCAGCCACTGGCTGATCGATTCGCTGAACAGGCCGCCACCCCGGTTCACCCGGTGGAAGTCGGCGACGGTGGGGCGGGGCTCAGCCAAGCTGGTCGCGGATTGCACCGGCGTAGTCTGCCAGCCGTTCCCGCGTCTCGGTAGGCGTCATCGCGAGGTGTTCGAGGATGGTGTAGCGGTCCGGCCGGGTGGCCGGCGCGAACTGCACCGCCTCGGCGAACTGCTCGTCGGTCAGGCCCAGCTCGGTCGGCGTGGTGGCCAGGCCGTGCCGGTGCAGGCAGCGGGCGAGCCGGCCGAACCGGTCCAGATCCCCGCGCAGGAAGGTGCAGAAGAGGGCACCGAGCCCCACCTGCTCACCGTGCGAGCCGGTGCCCGGATAGAGCCGGTCGATCGCGTGCGAGATCTCATGGTCGCCGCCGCTGGCGGGGCGGGTCGACCCGCACACCGAGCTGGCGATGCCGCCCAGGATCAGCGCCTCGGCCAGCGTGGTGAGGAAGCCGTCGTCGGTGATCTTGCCGGGGTGGTTGAGCAGGGCCTCGGCGCCGGTACGGGCCAGCGTCACGGCCAGCCCGTCGATCGGCTCGCCGCGCACCTCGTGGGCGAGTTCCCAGTCGGCGCAGGCGTTCAGGTTGCTCACCGCGTCGCCGATGCCGGCCTGGGTCTGCCGGTCCGGGCCGGTCTCCACGAAGTCGAGGTCGACCATGACCGCGATCGGGATGTGCACCCCGTAGGAACCCTTGCCGCCCTCGTGGTCGAGCGAGGCGGTGGGGGAGGCGATGCCGTCGTTGGCCAGGCTGGTCGCCACGGTCACCATCGGGATGCCGTACCGGGTGGCCGCGTACTTGGCGGTGTCGATGGTCTTGCCGCCGCCGATGCCGACCACCGCGTCGTACTGGCGGCGGCGCAGCCGGTCGCCGAGTTCGTTGGCGGCGTCGATGGTGCCGCCGGCGACCGTGAACACGTCGGCCGCGCCGAGCGACGGCCGGCACAGCTCGACGATCTTCTCGCCCTGACCGGGGCCGACCACCACGGCGACGTCGCCACCGGCGGAAATCCGCCGGTCGGCCAGGAGCGGGCCCAGGTCGGCCACCGCACCCCGCCGGACCTCGATCGCCAGCGGGGTGTTGACCGTACGGGCTAGTAGCGGCACGCGATCTCCCGCGCCCGGGCCAGGTCGGCGTGGTTGTCCACCTCGACCCAGGAGACGTCCCCGATCGGCGCGGCCCGCACCTCGCCACCCCGGTCGGCGAACTCCTGGTAGCCGTCCTCGTAGTAGAGGTTCGGGTCCCGCCGCCAGGTGGCCTCCAGCGCGTCGGCCAGGGCGTCGGCCACCTGCGGCTCGATCAGCGTCGCGCCGATGTACTCGCCGTACGCCTCACCCGGGTCCATGATCTTGGTGATCCGGGTGAGCTGGCCGGCCGCGTCGAAGGTGGTCTTCATCTCCTCCTCGGCCAGCGCCTTGATCGTGTCGATCGCCAGCAGGATGCCCGGCCCGCGCTCGGCCAGCAGCGTCTTCTCCACGCTCACCGGGTGCACGGTGTCGCCGTTGACCAGCAGCACACCCCGGGAGAAGTGCTCCCGGGCCAGCCAGAGCGAGTAGGCGTTGTTCCACTCCTCGGCCTTGTCGTTGTGCACCAGGGTGAGCGTGACGCCGTACCGCTTCTCCAGGTCGGCCTGCCGCTCGCGGACCGCGTCCGCCGCGTAACCGACCACGATCACGATCTCGGTGAGCCCCACCTCGGCGAGGTTGCGCAGCGCGATGTCCAGGATGGTGGTGTCACCGTCCACCGGCACCAGCGCCTTGGGCAGGGTGTCGGTGTACGGGCGCAGCCGGCGCCCCGCCCCGGCCGCGAGCACCATCCCGATCATTCCTGCGTCCTCCCTCGTACGACTCCCGGTCACCGGTGGAGGATAGCGCCGTGTGACGGGGCGACCGTGGCCAACCGGGGCAGCGGCGCCCGGCCCGGGGGTCTGCCGGCCGCCGCTCAGCCGGGCAGGGCCGCCAGGTCGGCGAGCATGGTCAGCCGCTCGTCGGCGGTCAGCACCAGGTAGGGCGGGGCGGCGCGGCGGTCGGTCTCCAGCTCGATGGCGAGCCGCTCCGGCCCGGCCGGCAGGGCGGCCACGCTCGACGCGGTGTGCCCGGCGGCGGTCCACGCGGCGGCGTGCGCGTCGGCCCGGTGGTAGCGCAGCGTGCCGAGCCGGTTGAGCAGCAGCACCCCGGGCGGGGTGCCGTCCGGCTCGTACGGCGGCGCCATCGTGGCGAACGCCTCGCCGGTGCCGTCCCCCTCCTCCTCGGCGTGGACCAGCGCGTACGTCAGCGACCGGCCGAGCGCCTCCACCAGCCGGGCCACCCGCTCCTCGTGCCCGGCCCAGAGCTCCTCGGTGACCTCGCCGTGCACCTGCCACAGCTCGGCCAGGAAGGCCGCGCCGCGGTCGGTGGCGGAGAGCCCGCCGTCCGGCCGGCGGTGGATCATCCCGTACGCGACATGCTTGTCCAGCGCCCGCTGGCAGGCCGCCGGGTCGCGGTAGCGGGTGACGGCGGCGAACCCCGCGCCGGCCACGCTGCCGCCGGGCACCGCGAGCCGGGTGCGGAACTCCACCAGGAACCCGGTCGCGGCGGGCCCGCCGTAACGCTGGCTGAGTTCGGCGCCGCCGCCGTCGCGGCCGGCCAGCATGGCGGCGACGAAGACCCGGTCGACCGCCGGGGCCACCAGCCCGGCGAACCGGTGCGGCGGCAGCTCGACGGAGTCGCTCACAGACCGATCGAGCGCAGGGCGGCGAAGGCCTCCTCGGCGATCCGCCGGATCAACCCGTCGTTGACGTCGCGGTGCTCGTCGAGCACGGCCAGCTCGTCGGCGCGCAGCCAGCGGAACTCGGTGTGCTTGCCCGCCTCCAGCCGGGGCCGGGCCAGGTCGCCGTCCACCCGGACCAGCCAGTCGCTCTCCACCCGGGGCAGGCCGTCGTCGCCGACGTAGCGGTACTCGCCGACCGGGCCGAGCACGTGCGAGACGGTCCAGCCGGTCTCCTCGGTCACCTCGCGGCGCAACGCGTCGTCGACGTCCTCGCCGGGCTCCAGGTGACCCCCGACGATGTCCCAGCAGTTGGGAAAGAGGCGCCGGTCGGCGGACCGCCGCTGGAAGAAGAGGCGGCCGTCGTCGTCGACGATCAGGGCGCCGGCGCAGCGCAGGGGCTCGGTGGACACGCCACGACAGTAGCGAGCCGTCGCGCCCGGCGGCGATGCCCGGTCTTGTCCCGGAAACATCCGGGGTCCACGATGTCCGTACCGGGTGCCACCGTCCCACAGGGGTGATGCGTGATGCAGGTTCGGGAAGCGATGTCCAGCCAGGTTCTCGTGGTCGGCCCGGAGCACACGCTCCGGCAGGCGGCCCGGATGATGACGGCCCGCGGTGTCGGGTCGGCGGTCGTGATCGACCCGGACTCCGAAGGGGTCGGGATCATGACGGAACGTGACGTGCTGAAGGCGATCGGAGCCGGGCTGGACTGCGACGTCGAGCGGACCGGTGAGCACCTGACCTGGGACGTGGTCTACGCCGGGCCGGACTGGACGGTGGAGGAGGCGGCCGCCGCGATGGCCCGGGGCGGGTTCCGGCACCTGGTGGTGCTGGACGGCCGCGAGGTGGCCGGAGTCATCTCGGTCCGGGACATCATGCGGGTCTGGGCAGGCAGCCGGATGGTCGGCACCGGCTGAGCCGCGGCTCGGCCCGGCGGGCGCGCGGAGGGGCCGGTCCCGGCAGGCGCAGCACGACCCGCTCGGCCTTCCGGTCCGACTTGCCGGCCACCGGTTGACGCAGGTCACCCGACCCGGTGGCTCAGGATGCGGACATCGCCGTGCCGTCCGCGCGCACCCCGCCGCCGCCCGTACGCTGAACAGCCATGACCGCCGAGCAGCTGATCTCCTTCGCCCGTGGCGCTCCCTCGTTGGACATCGTCGATGTCGAGGGGCTCAAGGCCGCCGCCGTCCGCGCGTTCGACGCCGATCCCGCCGGGGTGACGGCGTACGGCACCTCCGTCGGCTACCTCCCGCTGCGCGAGTGGATCGCCGCGAAGCACGGGGTGCGGCCCGAGCAGGTGCTGGTGACCAACGGCTCGTTGCAGGCCGACGCGTTCCTCTTCGACCACCTGGTGCGTCCCGGTGACGCGGTGGTGGTCGAGCGGCCGACGTACGACCGGACCCTGCTCAACCTCAAGCGGATGGGCAGCGAGTTGCACGGCGTCACCATCCAGCCGGACGGCCTGGACACCGCCGAGCTGCGCAAGCTGCTGGAGTCGGGGGTGCGCCCGCGACTGGCCCACGTGATCCCGAACTACCAGAACCCGGCCGGCGTGACGCTCTCCCTGGAGAAGCGGCGCGAGCTGCTCGATCTCGCCGCCGAGTACGGGTTCACCATCTTCGAGGACGACCCGTACGCCGACATCCGGTTCCGGGGCGAGCCGCTGCCGTCGATGCTGTCGCTGGACACCCGCAATGTCGTGGTGCACGCCTCCAGCTTCACCAAGACCGTCTGCCCCGGGGTGCGGGTCGGCTACCTGGTCGGGCCGGCGGACCTGATCGCCGACATCGCCAGGAAGGCGACCAGCCTCTACATCTCGCCCGGCATGGTCTCCGAGGCGATCGTGCACCAGTTCTGCGTCTCCGGCGACATCGACCGCTCGATCGAGACGGTCCGCGCCGCGCTCGGCGAGCGGGCCCGGGTGCTCGCCGAGTCGCTGCGCCGGCACATCCCGGAGGCCCGCTTCGTCGAGCCGGACGGCGGCTACTTCCTCTGGATCGAGCTGCCCGAGGACGTGCTGGTCGACCGGCTCGCCCCGGCCGCCGCCGAGCGCGGGGTGGCCGTGGTCAAGGGCAGCGACTTCGTCGTCGAGGGCGGGCAGCACGCCCTCCGGCTGGCGTTCTCGGCGGTCACCGCCGACCGGATCGACGAGGGTGTCCGGCGGCTGGCCGAGGCGGTCGCGGCCGTCCGGAGCTGATTTCTGTCGGGTTTCCGACAGTAAAGCGATACCGGCCGTCCCGGGACTCCCGCCGGGGCGGCCGGCGGCCCACAATGCTGCGAGCGTCATTCACCACCGGTAGCGGAGATCCGTCTCGCGCGAGGCTCCCGCGCCAACCGGCGCGTACCCGGGCCACCGGAGCCGCCGTCACGGTGAGTGGCGTGACCAGCACAATCCCCGCCCCCAAAGGGTGCCGGGTGGGCCGTGTCGTCCTTCACCCCCCGATGCGGCCCGGCCCGCCCGGCGCCACCCCCACCTGATCGTCACGGGCGGTGACCGGCGCGGCGGCGTAACCTGCAAGCCGCAGCGGAGCGTGGGAAGGGGGGCACGATGACGGACCGGGTCGAGCGGGTGGCGCCGCCGAGCGCCGGCCGGGTGCTCAAGCCCCGGGCCTGGGTGGCGCCGGTACGGGCGATGGCCCGCCGCCGGGGCGCCGACGGCGCCCGCGACACCGCCCCGCCCAGCGGCCCCGGCCGCAACGCCGTGGTCGACTGCGCGCTCTACGTCGACGGTCTGCGGCAGCCGGGCGACTGGGACTACGCCGAGGCGCTCCAGGCCGCCCGCGGGGCGGAGCACGGCTTCGTCTGGCTCGGGCTGCACGAGCCGTCGCTGGACGAGATGACCGCCATCGCCGCCACCTACGGCCTGCACGAGTTGGCGGTCGAGGACGCGGTCAAGGCCCAGCAGCGGCCCAAGCTGGAGCTCTTCAACGAGGTGAGCTTCCTGGTGCTGCGCACCGCCCGCTACTGCGAGCACGCCGAGCTGACCGAGACCTCCGAGGTGGTCGAGACCGGCCAGGTGATGCTCTTCATCGGCCCGAACTTCCTGATCAGCGTCCGGCACGGGGACGCCTGCCGGCTCTCACCCGTGCGGGCCGACCTGGAGACCAAGCAGGAACTGCTGCTCCAGGGCCCGTGGGCGGTGGCGTACGCGATCACCGACCGGGTGGTGGACCTCTACCTGGAGGTGGCCGACCGGCTGGAGGACGACCTCGACACGCTGGAGGCCGAGGTCTTCGACCGGCAGTCCAGCGGCCGGATCCAGCGGATCTACCAGATGAAGCGGGAGCTGGTGGAGTTCAAGCGGGCGGTGACCCCGCTGCAACGGCCGCTGATGACGCTCACCTCGCAGATGAACCGGGACGTGCCCAAGGAGGTGCGCCGCTACTTCCGGGACGTGCAGGACCACCTCAGCCGGACCGTCGAGCAGGTCAACTCCTACGACGACCTGCTGAACTCGATCCTCCAGGCGCGGCTGGCCCAGGTGACGGTCGACCAGAACAACGACATGCGCAAGATCGCCGCGTGGGCGGCCATCGCCGCGGTCTGGACCGCCATCGCCGGCATCTACGGGATGAACTTCGACGTCATGCCCGAGCTGCGGATGACGTACGGCTATCCGGTCGTGCTCGCGCTGATGCTCGCCATCTCGCTCGCCCTCTACCGCTGGTTCCGCCGCAACGGCTGGCTCTGACCAGCCTCGCCGCCGGACCGCATCCGGACGCGGAAGCGCCGGCGTCCCGGGGTCATCCCCGTCTCGCCGGCGCGTCCCGCGGTGTCTCCGGTCCGCGGCGCCCTGACCGGTGGGTCAGCGGCGCCCGTTGGTCCGGGCGGTGTTCTTGCTCATCGCCTTGCTCAGGTCGTCGGCCGGCCGGCCGGAGACGTCCCGGGCACCCTCGGCCACCGAGGGGACCTTGTCGGTCGCCTGGATGGTCGGCTGCTTGCCCGCAGCGGTCGTGGCGGCGCTGTCGCCGCCGGCCATCGCCGAGCTGCCGGCCCCGGCCGGGCCGCCGGTCATGCCCGAGCCGCTGGACATGGTGGACGCGTCGGTCACCCCGCTGCCGCCGCCGGTCTTCACCTCGATGGTGTCGACCTCGTCGCGCATCGGCTCCAGCGTGCGGGTCGGGTCGTACTCGGCCCACTCCTGCTGCTCCCGGCGCCGGCGCAGGGCCATCGCGCCGGCCAGGCCGGCGACCGCGCCGGCGGCCAGCAGACCGGTCATCATGGACCCGCGACGGCGGGGCTGCTTCTTCTTCCCACTGATCCGCATGTTCTTCGCCTTGGCCTTCCTGGTCATCGAGCCTGCCTGCCCGGCACCGTCGCGGGCTGCCGCTGCCATCGGTGCGAGGGTGGTGAGGGTGGTCCCCCAGCCGGCCGCGGCGCGGTCGCGCACCTTCGCAGCCGTCGGCGCGACGTAGCCCCGGGCTGCCTGGACCCGGGGTCCGACATGCCCGCCGGCACCCTTCGCGGCGTGGTTGGCCGCCTGCACCAGATGGCTGATGCCCTGGTTCAGCTCGGCCCTGGCGAGCTGCCCTTGGGACTTACGCCGCCCGATTCCAAACACGGTCCCACCTCCTGGGAGTTGTTCCTCCGTCATCCTCCACCTTCGGATGCCTCCGCATGGCCAGATCGGGCACATGGGAGGATCCGCATGGAACTGACCGACAAGTGAGGAGTACCCGTGGCCGAGGCTGTCTACGCCACCTTGCACACCAACGCCGGCCCGATCCGGCTGGAGCTCTTCCCCAACCACGCGCCGAAGACCGTCCGCAACTTCGTCGAGCTGGCGCAGGGCAAGCGCGAATACATCGACCCGCGTACCGGCCAGCCGGGCAGCGGCCCGTACTACGACGGGACCATTTCGCACCGGGTGATCGCCGGCTTCATGATCCAGATGGGCGACCCGACCGGCACCGGCCGCGGCGGGCCGGGCTACAAGTTCGCCGACGAGTTCCACCCGGAGCTGCGCTTCGACCGGCCGTACCTGCTGGCGATGGCGAACGCCGGGCCGGGCACCAACGGCTCGCAGTTCTTCATCACCGTCTCGCCGACGCCGCACCTGAACAACCGGCACACCATCTTCGGTCAGGTCGCCGACGAGGCGTCGGCGAAGGTGGTCGACACGATCGCCAACACCCCGACCGGTCCGAGCGACCGGCCGCTGCAGGACGTGGTCATCGAGCGGGTCGAGATCGAGGGCGGCGAGGGCTGAGCGTCGGCGAGGTACCTTTGCTCGCATGACTGAGCGCTCCGGAGGGCGGGCCCGGCGCGGCCGTACGGGCCCGGACGGGGGGTCGGCGCGGTGAGCGAGTCGCCACCGACCACCCCGGTCTGCTACCGGCACCCGGGCCGGCAGACCTACGTCCGCTGCACCCGCTGCGACCGGCCGATCTGCCCGGACTGCATGCGGGAGGCGTCGGTCGGGCACCAGTGCCCGGAGTGCGTCAACGAGGGGCGCCGTAGCGTGCGGCCGGCGCGTACCGCCTTCGGTGGCGGTGCCGCCGGCCGGCACGGCTACGTGACCCGGGCGCTGATCGCGCTGAACGTGCTGCTGATGCTGCTCTCCATCGCCTCCGACCGGGGCGGGGACGCCGCCGTCGGCGGTTCCGGCTTCGGCGGGCTGCTCGGCGGCAGCACCCCGCTCACCGACTGGGGCTCGGTGCTGGGCGGCGCGATCTTCCCCGACGGCACCGTCGGCGGCATCGCCGAGGGCCAGTGGTACCGCCTGCTCACCGCCATGTTCCTGCACTTCGGCGTGGTCCACCTGCTGCTGAACATGTGGGCGCTCTGGGTGCTCGGCCGGTCGCTGGAGGCCAACCTCGGGCCGCTGCGTTTCCTCTCGCTCTACCTGGTCGCCGGGTTCGGCGGGAACGTCGCGGCCTACCTGTTCAGCGAGCCGAACGTGACCACCGCCGGCGCCTCCACCGCCATCTTCGGGCTCTTCGCCGCGCTCATCGTGATCGAACGCAAGATGGGCCGGGACATCTCCCAGGTCATCCCGATCCTGGTGATCAACCTGGTCTTCACGCTGACGGTGCCGGGCATCTCCATCCCCGGGCACCTGGGCGGTCTGGTGGTCGGCGCGGCGATGGCGCTGGTGCTGGCGTACGCCCCGCGGTCGCGGCGCTCGCTGGTGCAGTTCGCCGGCGGCGCGGTCCTGGTGCTGGCGCTGCTCGGCCTGGCGCTGGTCCGCACCGCCGCCCTGGTCGGCTGACCGCCGGCTCAGCCGCCGGCTCAGCCGCCAGCACGGCCGCGTCGCGCGCTGACCGGCGGTTCAGCCGGGTTGGGCCGACCGCCCGTCGGGGCCTCCGGCACGCCGCTTCGGCCCGGTGGGCGGATCGCGGTTCGCTCAGTCCGCCGGGCGGGCGGCGTGCAGCGCCTCGGCCACCTCGGCCGGCTCGGCGCCCAGGTCGGAGCGGCCGAACAGGTGCAGCGACTCGCCCGCGTCGATCTCCAGGACCTCGGTGGCCAGGCCCAGCCGGCCCCGCCGCTCCACGGTGATCGTCTCCACCGCGGCCCAGGGCAGCCGGCGGCGCCGGGCCCAGCCCTCGATCACCGTGACGCCCTCCGGGTCGACGGCCAGCCGGACCGGGGCGACCACGTCGCGCAACGCCCAGCCGAGCAGTCCGGCCGCGGCCGACCCGGCGAGCACCAGTTGAACCGGGTCTCCCTCGGCGAGGAGCAGCCCGAGCGCCACCAGCGCGAGGGCGCCGGTGGCCTTCAGCACCGGCAGGGCGGCGGGCACCCGCCACTGCCCGGACGACTCTGCTGGCATGCGCCCAGCATGCCAGCGCACCCGGGGGCGGACGACCGCCCCGCCGAGGACGTAGGATCGGGAGCGAGCCAAGTTACCGGGGAGTAGACATGAGTGACGCGGTTATCGTCGGCGCCGTACGCACCCCGGTGGGGCGACGCAAGGGCAGCCTGGCCACGGTGCACCCGGTGGACCTGTCGGCGCACGTGCTGCGCGCCCTGGCCGAGCGCACCGGCATCGACCCGGGGCAGGTCGACGACGTGGTCTGGGGCTGCGTGTCGCAGGTCGGCGAGCAGTCCTGGAACATCGCCCGCAACGGCGTGCTGGCCGCCGGCTGGCCCGAGTCGGTGCCCGGCACCACGCTCGACCGGCAGTGCGGCTCCAGCCAGCAGGCACTGCACTTCGCCGCCGCCACCGTGCTCTCCGGCCAGGCCGACCTGGTGGTCGCCGGTGGCGTGGAGTCGATGACCCGGGTGCCGATGGGCTCCAGCGTGGCCGGCGGGATGCCCTTCAGCGACCAGGTGCGCGACCGCTACCGGGGCGTGGAGGGCTTCGCCGACGAGTCCCCGCTGCCGTTCAACCAGGGCGTCGGTGCCGAGCTGATCGCCCAGCGCTGGCGCTTCTCCCGCACCCAGCTCGACGAGTACGCGCTGGCCAGCCACGAGAAGGCGGCCGCCGCGCAGGACGCCGGCGCGTTTGACGCCGAACTCGCCCCGGTGGCGCTGGCCGACGGCGGCAAGTTCGCCGCCGACGAGGGCATCCGGCGGGACACCTCGCTGGCCAAGCTCGGCGAGCTGGCCACCCCGTTCCGGCCCGACGGCGTGGTCACCGCCGGCTCCGCCTCGCAGATCTCCGACGGCGCGGCGGCGCTCGCCGTCACCACCTCCGAGTGGGCCAGCCGGCACGGCCTGCGCCCGCTGGCCCGGATCCACACCGCCGTGGTCGCCGCCGACGACCCGGTCACCATGCTCACCGCGCCGATCCCGGCCACCGCGAAGGCGCTGCGCCGCGCCGGGTTGGGCATCGAGGAGATCGGGGTGTACGAGGTGAACGAGGCGTTCGCCCCGGTGCCGCTGGCCTGGCTGGCGGAGACCGAGGCGGACCCGGAGCGGCTGAACCCGCGTGGCGGCGCGATCGCGTTGGGCCACCCGTTGGGCGCGTCCGGCGCCCGGATCATGACCACGATGCTCGCCCACATGCGCGACAACGGCATCCGCTACGGCCTGCAGACGATGTGCGAGGGCGGCGGCATGGCCAACGCCACCATCGTCGAGCTGCTCTGACTCCACCACCCGGGCCGGTCGCCGCTCCGGTGGCCGGCCCGCGGCGCTCACCGGCCGGGTCGGCCGGCGAGCCGTAAATGGCCTCGCCCGGTCGCCCGGCCGCGGCCTAGATTGCCGGGCGTGACCGCCGCCTCGACGCCGTACACCGACTGGGCCGACCCGCACTGGCGGGCCACCGCCCTCGACTGGGTGACCGACCAGCTCGGCCGGCACGGCCGCCGGGTGACCGGCCCGGTCGAGCCCCGGATCCGCCCCTGGTCGCTGGTCTGGCGGGTGCCGACCGACGCCGGGGACGCCTGGTTCAAGGCGAACAACCCGGGCACCCGGCACGAGGCGGGGCTGCTCGCACTGCTGGCCCGGCGGACGCCCGGCCGGGTGCTCGACCCGATCGCGGTGGACCCGGCCCGGGGCTGGTCGCTGCTGCCCGACGGCGGCGAGTCGCTGCGTGACGTGCTCGGCCGGGACCGGGACCTGAGCCGCTGGGAGCGGGTGCTGCCCGGCTACGCCGCGCTCCAGCTCGCCCTCGCGTCCCGGGTGGACGAACTGCTCACCGCCGGAGTGCCCGACCACCGGCCCGAGGTGCTGCCCCGGCTCCTCGCCGAGCTGCTCGACGACCGGGCGGCGCTGCTGATCGGCACCGCGGACGGCCTCACCCCGCAGACGTACGACCGGCTGCGCGGGCTGCTACCCGACTACGCCGACCGGTGCCGGCGGCTCGCGGAACTGGGCATCGGGCCGAGCATCCAGCACGACGACCTGCACGACGGCAACGTCTTCGCCGCCGGCGACGGCTACCGCTTCTTCGACTGGGGCGACGCCTCCGTCGCGCACCCGTTCGGCACGCTGCTGGTGACGCTCAACTCGGTCGGTCACGCCTTCGAACTCGCCCCCGGCGACCCGGCGCTGGTCCGGCTGCAGGACGCGTACCTGGAGGCGTGGACCGACCGGTACGACCGGGCCACCCTGCGCGAGGCGGCCGGGCTGGCCATCGGGGTGACCAAGGTGAGCCGCGCACTCTCCTGGCGGCGGGCCCTGGACACCGCCGACCCGGCCACGCGGGCCCGGTACGCCGCCGCGGTACCCGGCTGGCTCGGCGAACTGCTGGAGCCGGACCCGGCCTGACCACCCGCCCGGCCTGACCACCCGACGCGGCCACCGGAGCCGGTCCGACCCCATCCGAGCCGCCTCGCAACCGGCGCCCGGAACCGGGGAGCGCGCCGGCGCAGGCCGCGACCTGCGCGTACGAACTGGACAGTCGGCGGTCGGGCGGGGATGATCCGAACGCGGCGTGCGAGGGTCCCGTACCGATCCGCCGGTCGCGCCGCCTTCCCACCCCGTCGTCAGATCGGGAGACCCTTGACGCTCATCGCCATCCGGCCCGCCCTGCGCCGTACCGCCCGACGGGTCCTCGCCGTGGCCGCGGCCGCCACGCTTCTCGCCAGCGCCGCCGTGGTCGAGCGGCCAGCTCCGGCGGCCGCCGCCGGCTACACCGGCCCGCATCCGGGCACCTTCACCGGCCTGGGCTTCGACACCTGCGCCGCGCCCTCGAACGAGCAGATGAACGCCTGGCTCCAGTCGCCGTACCGGGCGGTGGGCATCTACATCGGCGGGGTCAACCGGGGCTGCGCCCAGGCCAACCTGACGAAGGAGTGGGTCAGCACCCAGCAGGCGGCCGGCTGGCGGTTCTTCCCGCTCTACGTCGGACTCCAAGCGCCCTGCACGACCTACCTGCGCCGGATCGACCCCACCCGGGCCGCCGAGCAGGGCCGCGAGGCGGCCGACGACGCGGCGACCAACGCGGTGAACCTGGGTCTGGCGCCGCGCAGCACCCTCATCCTGGACATCGAGCACTACGAGGGCGACGCGGCCTGCACCGCCGCGGTCGACACCTTCGCCAGCGCCTGGACCACCCGGCTGCACGAACGCGGCTACCTGTCCGGCCTCTACACCTCGGTCGGCTCGTACGGCCTGCGGGACCAGGTGGCGGCCTACTCGCGGCCCGGTTACGCCCGGCCCGACCTGCTCGACTTCGCCCGCTGGGACGGCGTCCAGACGGTGTCGGACCCGGCCATCCCGGAGACCTACTGGGCGCCGAAACGCCGGATGAAGCAGTACCTGGGCGACCACTACGAGACCTGGGGCGGCGTCCGGATCAACATCGACAGCAACTACCTCGACCTGGAACAGCCGGCGTACACGATGGCCGGGACGGCGCAGAAGCGCCGGTACGGCACCGCGACCGGCGGGACCAGCTACCGCTGATCCACTGACGGCGGGCCACCCCGGTCGCTGCCGGGGCGGCCCGCCGTCGCACAGGCGGTGCGACTCCGCGTCGTGGAACTTCCAAAACTGTCGTGTGAGCCGCGTCACTCCCGGATGGCCGTCGTTGGGCAGGGCATGGACGTGTTCTCCCGAACGTTCCTCCCGGCCGCCGCCGAGGCCGGGTTGGCGGCGCAGACCGTCACCCGGCACATGCCGATCTTCCGTCGCTGCGTCGGCTCCGGCGACGCGACCATCCTGGTCAGTCGGTGCAACCGCCCGGACCGCCCGATGGCGGGCGAGTACCTGTTGCTGCTGACCCACCGTCGGCTGGTCGTCACCCAGCAGACCCGGGTGCTGCACCGGCTGCACCTGCACCTCAACACCGAACTGCGCGAGCTGAGCAACGTCACCTGGAGCCCCGACCCCCGGCTGCACTCGGTCGAGTTGGCCGCCACCGCCATCGACGGGATCCGCGAGCGGTTCGTCATCCGGACCCAGCACCCGAAGCAGGTGTGGCAGCTCGACGCCCTGCTCAACCACGCCTTCCGGACCCGGCTGCGCAGCGCCCGGGAGCGGATCGTGGCGACCATCGGCGAGGCTTCGGCCACCGCCCGGCCGGCCACCCTCCGGCCCGCCACGGTCCGCTGACCACCGGCCGGGGCGGCCCGCCCCGGCGTGTCCTTACCGAATCCGAACATCCGCCGGCGTCCGCACCGCTGCCCCGGTCGGCAATCATGGGCCGGTGACCGTCGACGCCCAGCCGCGCGGGCTCGTCCTCGTGGTCGAGGACGAGCCGGCCATCGCCGACCTGGTCCGGCTCTACCTCAGCCGGGACGGGTTCGGCGTACACCTGGAGCGGGACGGGGCGGCCGGACTGGCCGCCGCCCGCCGGCTGCGCCCGGTGGCCTGCGTGCTCGACATCGCACTGCCCGGCCTGACCGGCACCGAGGTCTGCCGGCGGCTGCGCGAGGCCGGCGACTGGACGCCGGTCATCTTCCTCACCGCCCGCGACGACGAGGTCGACCGGGTCGTCGGCCTGGAACTGGGCGCGGACGACTACGTCACCAAGCCGTTCAGCCCGCGCGAACTGGTCGCCCGGGTGCGGGCGGTGCTGCGCCGCACGGCCGGACCGCCCGAGGTGGACCGGCCCCGGGTGGTCGGCCAGGTCACCCTCGATCCGGTCCGCCGGACGGTGGCCGTCGCGGGCGCCCCGGTCCAGCTGACCACCACCGAGTTCGACCTGCTCGCCCATCTGATGGCCCGGCCCGGGCGGGTGTTCACCCGGGAGGAGCTGCTGGCCGCGGTCTGGGGCTACGCGGCGCACGCCGGCACCCGGACCGTCGACGTGCACGTGGCGCAGGTCCGGGCGAAGCTCGGTGGCGCCAGCGTGATCCGTACCCACCGGGGCGTGGGGTACGCCGCCGATGGCTGAGCCGACCCTCGCGCTGCCGGTGGTCGGCCCGCCGCCGGCCCCGCCGCGCCGCCGGTTCGGCCGTACGCTGACCACCCGCGCGGTGCTGGTCACCTGCGCGGTCGCCCTGGTCTCGGTGCTGGTCACCGCGATCGTCGCGGTGCCGGTGGCGGTGCGCGGCGTCGAGCGGCGGGACCAGGAGGCGCTGGCCGCCCAGGCCCGGCTGGCCGCCGAGGTGCTGCGCCCCCGGCTGATGACCGGTCGCACCGCCGACGAGGAACGGCTGCTGCGCCAACTGCGCGTGCAGGGCATCGACGCGTACCTGATCCGGCGGGGCGTGCCGGACCGGGCCGGGCTGCCGCCCCGGGTGGTGCAGCGGATCGCCGAGGGGCGCAACGTCTCGACCCGCCGGCCGGTCGACGGCCGCCGCACGCTGGTCGAGGGGCGCGCGCTGCCCGGCGGCAACGGGGTGGTGCTGACCCGCCGGGTCAGCGCCCCGTGGCGGGAGGTGCTGCCCAGCCTCTGGCTTCCGCTGCTCGCCGGGCTCGGCGCCGGCGTGGTGGCCGGGCTGCTGCTGGCCCGCCTGCTGGCCCGGCCGGTCCGGCGGGCCGCCGAGGCCGCCGCGCGGCTGCGCGCCGGGGACCGGACGGTACGGGTGCCGGTGGAGCCGCCGGACGAGACGGCCGACCTGGCGTACGCGTTGAACGGGCTGGCCGCCGCGCTGGCCACCAGCGAGGGTCGGCAGCGGGAGTTCCTGCTCTCCGTCTCGCACGAGCTGCGCACCCCGCTGACCGCGATCCGCGGCTACGCCGAGGCGCTCGTCGACGGCGTGATCCCGCCGGACGACACGGCCGGCACCGGGCGGACCCTGCTCGCTGAGGCGGAACACCTGGACCGGCTGGTCAGCGACCTGCTGGCGCTGGCCCGGCTGGAGGCGGCCGACTTTCCGCTGGAACCGGCGCCGGTCGACCTGACCCGGTTGGCCGCCGACGCGGAGCGGACCTGGGCCGGCCGCTGCGCGGCGGTCGGGGTCACCTTCCGGGTGGAGATGCCGGACCGGCCGGTGCCCGCGTACACCGATCCGGGCCGGATCCGGCAGGTGGTCGACGGGCTGCTGGAGAACGCGCTGCGGGTCGTACCGCCGGGGGCGCCGGTGGTGCTCGCGGTCCGCCCGGCGGGCGCGGACCCGGCCGCCGGCGGGGTGGTCGAGGTCCGCGACGGCGGGCCCGGCTTCACCGACGACGACCTGGCGGTGGCCTTCGAGCGCGGCGCGCTGCACCAGCGGTACCGCGGTGTGCGCAAGGTGGGCAGCGGGCTGGGGCTGGCGCTCGCCGCCGGCCTGGTCCGCCGGCTCGGCGGGGAGATCGTGGCGGGGCACGCCCCGGAGGGCGGCGCGGCCTTCACCGTCCGGCTACCGCCGGATCCTTACCCGGCTCGAACATCGGCCTGACGCTCCGCTCGCCGACGCGCGGCAGGCTGGCAGCACCACGGACGAGAGGAAGACTCATGGCACGTTGGGGAATCGCCGCCACCACGCTGCTGGCGGCCGCCACGCTCGGCGTCACCGGCTGCGGCGCCGACCAGGTGGGCGGCCAGCCGGTCCGGGAGACGGCCGTCGAGGTCGCCGCCGCCATGGGCGCGGAGGGGCAGGCGCTCGCCGCGCTCGGCTTCGACGCCGGCGACCTGGAGGTGGACACCCTGGCCGCGCCCGCGTCGCCGTCCGCGACCGGGGAGAAGCCGCGGCGCGAGCGCGGTGAGGAGTGGCGCGAGCGCCGCAAGGCCCGGGTGCTGCTGCGCCGCAACACCCTGCACGGCGAGGCCGTGGTGCAGACCAAGGACGGTACGAAGACGGTCGCCGTGCAGCGCGGCGAGGTGACCGCGATCGACGGCGACTCGATGACCGTGAAATCCACCGACGGCTTCACCATGACCTGGACCTTCGGCGACAAGCTGCGCGTCGTCGAGCGCCGCACCACCATCCAGTCCACCGACATCAAGGTCGGCACCACCGTCGGCGTGGCCGGCGCCAAGGACGGCGACAACGGGGTGGCCCGCCTGATCGTCGTCCCGGTCAAGCAGACGTAGGCCCGCCGCCCGCCGCCCGCCGCCCAGGGCCGC
>NZ_QGSW01000243.1:0-17366 GCF_003176715.1 Micromonospora sp. S4605 | reverse complement strand
CGGGTGGGCGGGGTGGTCTTGTCGAAGGTCAAGCTGCTCTCCCTTCTGCTCAGGCGGCCAGGAGGTCGGCCAGGACGCGGGTCCGGGCGGGGTGGCGGAGTTTGGACATCGCCTTGGCCTCGATCTGGCGGATGCGTTCCCGGGTCAGGCCGAGCACCCGGCCGATCTCGTCCAGGGTGCGCGGCTCCGCGTCGGCGAGGCCGTACCGCTGGGCGATGACCGTCGCCTCCCGCTCGCTGAGGGCGGACAGCGCGGTGTCCAGGTAGGAACGCAGTGAGCCGGCGGCCACCTGGGCGGCCGGATCCGGTGCGTCGTCGGTGAGGAAGTCGCCGAGTTGGGCGCCGTCCTCGCCGACCGGGGCGTGCAGCGAGACCGGCTCCCGGTCGTACCGCAGCGCCTGCTCGACCTTCTCGGGAGCCAGGTCGAGCTCGACAGCGATCCGCGCGGCGGTCGGCTCCTCCCCGAGGTCCCGGAGCAGGGTGCGGCGGACCCGGTGCACCCGGTTGATCAGCTCGGCCATGTGCGCGGGCACCCGGATGGTGCGGCTCTGGTCGGCCAGCGCGCGGCCGAGCGCCTGCTTGATCCACCAGGTGGCGTAGGTGGAGAACTTCAGCCCGCGCCGGTGGTCGAACTTCGCCACCGCGCGCATCATCCCGATGACGCCCTCCTGGACCAGGTCCGGCAGCGGCAGCCCACCCTCGCGGACGTACCGCCGGGCGATCGAGACGACCAGGCGGAGGTTGGCCTCGATCATGTGCTGCCGGGCCCGCCGACCGTCGGCGGCCAGCCGCTCGCAGGTGGCCCGCTCGTCAGCGGTCAGCCCGTCCGGATCGGCGTCCAGACGGTGCTGGGCGAGCGCCCCGGCCTCGATCCGCGCGCCCAGCTCCACCTCCTGCTCGGCGGTGAGCAGCGGGGTCCGGCCGATCTCCCGGAGGTAGGCACCCACCGAATCGGTCACGGTCATGAGCGATCTCCCTTCGACGGCCCGAGCGGGCGCAGCAGCGCCTCGATGCGACCTAAACTTATGCTCGACCTATAAAGATGTCAACAACAAATTTGGGACGGATACAGGTATGCTCGCGTCATGAGCGGACAGACGACCGGGCTGCGGGCCCTGAAGAAGCGCCAGACCAGGGAGAACATCTCCCAACAGGCGACCAGGCTGTTTCTGGAGCGCGGCTTCGACAACGTCACGATCGCCGAGATCGCCGCCGCCGCGCAGGTGGCCAAGATGACGGTCACCAACTACTTCCCGCGCAAGGAGGACCTCGCGCTCGACCTGCGGGACGCGTTCGTCGAAGGGCCGGTCACCACCGTGCGCGAACGCCGCCCCGGCGAGTCGGCACTGGCCGCGCTGCGCCGGGAGTACCTGGCCGCCGCGGCCGCGCACGACCCGGTCATCGGCTTCACCGGCCCGGAGTTCGCCCGCATGGTCACCGGCAGTCCCGCGCTGGCCGCCCGGCTGCGCGAGTTCCACGACGACCGGGAGCGGGCGCTGGCCCGCGTACTCGCCGAGGAGACCGGTGCGGACCCCGGCGACCTCCTGCCGCGGGTCGCCGCGGCTCAGCTGGGCGGCGTCCTCCGGCTGCTGCTCGAGGAGACGCTACGTCTGACGCTGACGGGTCACGGCAACGACGAGATCGCCCGGATCGTCACCGCGCACGTCCGCACCGCCTTCGGCGCGCTGGAGCCCTCCCTCGGCGCCTACGCCGTCCGTCCCGCTCCCTGACGAGGGCTCAGAACTGGCTACGGGTGAAGACGGCGAACTCGGCCGCGGCGGCGGTGGCGATGGCGAGGACCAGCGGCCACGGGGTGCCGACCAGGGCGTAGAGCAGGATCAGCAGGGGCGCGCCGGCGGCCGCGTAGACGGCGAGGGCGAGCATCCGGTCGGAGCGGAGCAGGCTGGGCAGGATCGTCCGGGTCAGGCCGGGCAGCTTGGCGGCGAACCGCCAGACCACCAGCGCGCCGCCGAGCGCCGCGAACGCCGCCGCGACCCGGGACAGCCCCTCGCTCCCGGGCGCCATGCAGGCGATCACGACGGCGGCGATCATCGTCCAGCCCGCGCCGTAGAGCACGAGCTGGCGTACGCCGGTGGAGATGGTGCGGCCGGAGTCGATCCGGCCCGGGCTCATCGCCGCGGCCTCGGCCAGGTGCTCCAGCGCGTCGCTCCAGCGGCGCTGCTCCAGCCGGAGCACGCCGATGTCGTGCCGCGCCTCGGCCAGCTGCGGGTCCAGCCGCAGCGCCTCCCGGTAGGCCCGCTCGGCCAGGTCGAACAGCTCCATGTTGGCGGCGACCAGGCCGAGCACCAGGTGCGCCTGCGGCTCCTCGGGCGCCAGCTCGACCCCCCGCCAGGCCGCGTTCAGCGCCAGCTGCCCGTTGCGCGAGCCGGCCAGGATCGCGGCCGCGCTCCGCTGGGCGTACGCGTCGTCGGGGCCGAGCGCCAGGATCTGGTCGGCGGTACGGGCCGACTCGGTGTACCGCTCCAGATCGGCCAGCGCCATTCCCCGGGCGACCAGCGCCGGGACCGCGTCCGGTGCGGCGGCGACCGCGGCGTCGGCGGCGGTGAGCGCCTCGGCCGGCCGGTCGGCGGCCAGGTGCACCCGGGCCAGGATGGTGAGCGCCTGGGGGTTCTCCGGTTCCAGGGCGACCGCGTAGCCGACCTCCGCGGCGGCCTCGTCGTAGCGGCCGAGTTCGGCGAGGAGTTGGGCGCGCTGGAGGTAGCCGTCGGCGGCGGACCGGTCGGAGGTGGCGTCGCTGGACATCGCGGCGAGCCTAGGCGTCCGGCGCCGGGTACACCAGGGCCACCGCGATCCCGGTGAGCCCCTCGCCCCGGCCGGGGAAGCCGAGCCCGTCGGTGGTGGCCGCGGAGACGCTGACCGGCGCGCCGACCGCCGCCGAGAGCACCTGCTCGGCCTCCGCCCGGCGCGGGCCGATCTTCGGCCGGTTGCCGATCACCTGCACCGACACGTTGCCGATGGCGAATCCGGCGGCCCGGACCCGGCGGGCGCTCTCGGTGAGCAGGGCGACGCCGGACGCGCCGGCCCACTCCGGCTCGGACACCCCGAAGTTGGCGCCCAGGTCGCCGAGGCCGGCGGCGGAGAGCAGCGCGTTGCAGGCCGCGTGCGCGGCCACGTCGGCGTCCGAGTGACCGGCCAGACCGTCCTGGTCGGGCCAGAGCAGGCCGGCCACCCAGCACGGCCGGCCGGGCGCGAAGGCGTGCACGTCGGTGCCGATGGCCACCCGGGGAACGATCATGGACAGAGGGTACGCGTCAGCCGCCGGTGGCCAGCAGGTGCTCGGCCAGCGCCAGGTCGAACGGGCGGGTGATCTTCAGCGCGTACTCGGAGCCGGGGACGCAGCGCACCGGCACGCCCTGCTTCTCGACCAGGCCGGCGTCGTCGGTGAGCGGGTCGCCGGCGGCGGCGTGCGCGGCGGTCAGCACAGCGCGACGGAAGCCCTGCGGGGTCTGCACCGCCCGCAGCGCGGAGCGGTCGACGGTGCCGAGGACGACCTCGTCGGCGCCGACCTCCTTGACCGTGTCGACCACCGGGAGCACCGGGATCACCGCGTCGTGGCCGGCCCGGACCGCCGCCGCGACGGATTCCACCAGCTCGGGCGGGGTGAGCGCGCGGGCCGCGTCGTGCACCAGGACGATCTCGGGGCCGGCGGGCACCGCGGCCAGCGCGGCGGCCACCGACGCCTGCCGTTCCGCGCCGCCGGGCACCACGGTCACCGGGGCGACCGGGGCGAGCAGCGCGCGGACGGCGGCCACCTCGGCGGCCGGGGCGGCCACCACGATGGTGTGCACCGACGGTGCGGCGGCCAGCCGGCGGACCGCGTGCACCAGCAGCGGCTCCCCGGCGAGCGGGCGCAGCGCCTTGGGCCGGCCGGGGCCGAGGCGTACGCCGGCACCGGCCGCAGGCACGAGGACCGCGACGTCACCGCGCGGATTGAGCTGCGCGGTCACGTCGCGGTCCTCGGTGGTTTCTTCGCTACGAATCGGGTACGACGATGCTGTGGGGACTAGGCCTCGGTGAGCACCTTGTCGAGCAGCGTCTCCGCCTCGTCCTTGGTGCTCTTCTCGGCCAGCGCGACCTCGCCGACGAGAATGTCGCGGGCCTTGGCGAGCATGCGCTTCTCACCCGCGGAAAGACCCCGCTCCCGCTCCCGGCGCCACAGGTCGCGGACGACCTCGGCGACCTTCAGCGGGTTGCCGGAGGCCAGCTTCTCCAGATTCGCCTTGTAACGCCGCGACCAGTTGGTCGGCTCCTCGGTGTGCGGAGCCCGGAGAACGTCGAAGACCTTGCCCAGGCCCTCTTCGCCGACCACCTCGCGCACACCCACGATCTCGGCGTTCTCAGCGGGTACCCGGACCGTCAGGTCACCCTGCGCGACCCTCAGGACGAGGTACTGCTTAGGCTCGCCCTTGATGACCCGAGTCTCGATTGCCTCGATGAGTGCGGCCCCGTGGTGGGGGTAAACAACGGTCTCGCCGACACTGAAAACCATAGGTTCGAAACCCCTTTCGCTGTGTCTAGGGTAACACGCTCAGGCACCGATGTCTCACCGCTGTCCTGACCGTTGGCGCAGCTCAGGGGCCCTGTGAGAGGTATTTCTTCAGCTTGACAGGACGTCAAACCGATGGTTTGAACACGCTCCGTGACGTACGGATGACGTCCCGGTACGAGTGACGCGAACGTCGAGATCAAGGGCTATGCGCTCGACTCATGGTATCCCGGTACGAGCCGGTGCGCCCAGGTGTAGCGGTAGGAGGCCGGGTGCGGGACGCTGGAGGACGAGCCGCTGTCCGCTCCCGAGCCGTTCCAGGGGGTCCGATGGGCAAGCCTGACGCCGACGGCCCCGGACTGCCCGACCTGCCCCCCGAGTGGGGCCGGGTGGTCGTCCCGGACGACGCCTCCGCGCTGGCCGACGAGGCCGCCCGGGTCCGCCGCGAGCTGCGCCGCTCCGGCCCGGCCCGCCCCGCGCTCGCCTTCCCGCTGCTCGTCCTGCTGGTCGCGGTGCTCACCACGGTCGCCGGGCTGTTCGCGGTGACCTGGCCCCGGTCGTCGCGCACCGACGAGCCGACCGTCGTACCCCGGCCGACGCCCGCCGAGCTGGCCGGCCGGCCGCTGCCGGCGCTGGACCTGGTCGACGCCGGGCAGTCGCCGGTGCCGCTACGCGGCCTGCTGCCCGCGGTGATCGTCCTGGTCGACGGCTGCGCCTGCGCGGACCGGGTGGTCGAGGCCGCTGCCGCCGCGCCGGCCGGGGTCACCGTGGTCACCGTCACCGGCGACCGGACGGTGGCCACCACCCCGTCCCCCGGCCCGGGCGTCCGCCCGCTCGCCGACCCGGCCGGTGGGCTGCGCGCGTTCCTGCACCTGCCGGCCCGTCCCGGCACCGCCACCGTGCTCCTGGTGGACCGCTCCGGAGTGCTGCTGCGGGTGGTGCCGGAGGTGCACTCGGTCGAGGACTACCGGGCCGACCTGGCCCGCCTCGCCCGCTGACCTGATCCGCCCGCGCCCGTGCCGGGTCCGCCCGCTGACCGGAACCGGCCCGCGCCGCGCCGCGCCGCGCCGGCCCGGCCCGGCCGGTTCGCCGGTCAGGGCACCGCGACCAGTCGCGCCTCGACCCGGACCGGTTCGGCCCCGGCGGTCGACAGGGTGACCCGCAACGGCCCGCCCCGGCCGATCGCCTGGGTGGTGACCAGCGAGCCGTCGCAGCCGCTGGTCAACGGATCGCCGGCCCGCGCGCCGAGCACCGAGACCCGAAGTTCGCCCGGCCCGGTGCAGCGGAACTGGAGCACGTGGCGGGCGCCGTACCCGGTGGCGGTCTGCCGGGTGACCGGGCGCTCCTGGGTGAGGACGGTCCGCTCCCGCCAGATCAGCTCGCCGGGCCGGTCGAGCCAGCCGTCGTCGTCGTACCGCCGGAAGGGCTCGACGGCCCCGGCGGCCGGCTGCGGGTCCATCCGCATGGCGGCGCCGGTGACCGGGTCGACCCGGAAGGTCACGCTGCGCTCCGGATCCCCCACCACCTCGAAGCGGGGCGCGGACGACGCGGGCGACGCTGTCGGCGCTGTGGGCGGCGGCCCGGTGACCGGCGCGTTCGCCCGCCACCACGAGCCACCGGCGATCAGCGCGGCGACCCCCAGACCGGCCAGTACGCCGGCCCGCAAC
The DNA here is from genome assembly GCF_003176715.1 of Micromonospora sp. S4605. NCBI lineage: Bacteria > Bacillati > Actinomycetota > Actinomycetes > Micromonosporales > Micromonosporaceae > Micromonospora > Micromonospora sp. S4605. The sequence goes on along the minus strand of NZ_QGSW01000243.1, from coordinate 11,193 downwards.
CGGTCGCCGGCCCCGCTGGGCGGCCGGCCATCCGCCTCGGCGTCCATGCGGCGAGGGTAACCGCCGCCGGCCCGGTCCGTCGCGTTCAGTCCCGCCGTTCGAGCAGCGCGGCGTAGAGGGTCAGGCCCGGCCCGAAGGCCAGCATCAGCACCCGCTGCGGCGGCGCCGCGGCCCGGCACAGCCGGTCCAGGATCAGCAGGACGGTCGGCGACGAGCAGTTGCCGTGCTCGTCCAGGGTGGCCCGGGACGCGGCCAACCCCGCCGGCGGCAGCGCCAGCTCCCGCTCCACCACGTTGAGGATGCGGGGCCCGCCGGGGTGCACCGCCCAGCCGTCCACCCCGGACAGGGTGGCGCCGTGCCGGCCCAGCAGGTCGTCGACCAGGCCCCGGACGTGGGTGGAGAGCACCTGTGGCACCTTCGGCGAGAGCCCCATCCGGAAGCCGGTGTCGGTGACGTCCCAGGTCATGTGGTCGGCGGTCGAGGTGTCGGTGACCGAGGTGACCTCGCGCACCGCGTACCCCCGACCGTCGGGCACCACCACGGCGGCGACCGCGGCGTCCGAGAAGAGCGCGTGCGAGACGATCTGCTGGGTGTCCACCCGGGCGCTGGACGGCTGGATGTGCAGGCTGGTCAGCTCGGCACAGAGCAGCAGCGCCGGCCGGCCGCGGGCGGTGACGAAGTCGCTCGCCGCGCCCAGCCCGGGCAGCGCGGCGTAGCAGCCCATGTGGCCGACGAACATCCGCTGGGTTTCCGGCGCCATGCCCAGGTCGCGGGCGAGCAGGATGTCCAGGCCCGGGGTGGCGTAGCCGGTGCACGAACAGACGATGAAGAGGCCGATGTCACCGGCGGCCAGCCCGGCCGCGGTGAGCGCCCGCCCCACCGCCTCCTTGCCCAGCGGCAGCGCCTCCACCTGGTAGCGGCGCATCCGCCGTTCGGTGGGCCAGTCGGAGACGTCCTCCAGCAGCGGGTTGACCGCGGCCTGGCGGCGGGTCACCCCGGAGTGGGCGAAGATCCGCTCCGCCAGGGCCCGGGTGGTGCCGGAGAAGTGTCGGGAGAAGAACCCGGCCCACAGCTCGTCCTGCGCGGCGGACGGCGGGTGCGCCGTACCGAGACCCGCGATCACTGGCACGGCCACCATGCTCCACCTCTCGTCGTGGTCCCCTGCACGTCCACCATGGCGTCCCTGGTCCAGGGTGCGCGCCGGTCCGGTGAACTCCTCGTGTTCACCAACGAGGCGCCGACCCGTCGCGGTCCGGGTCACCGCCCAGCGCCGCGATGCCGAGCCAGTCGGCACACACGTCGGAGGTGGCCGGGTGCAGCGACCCGCAGCGGGCGTCCCGGTAGAGCCGCTCCAGGGGATGCCCCCGACGGGTGGCCGAGGTGCCGGCCGCCTCCAGCATGGATGCCGCGACGTCCGCCGCGGTGGTGCCGGCGAGCAGCTTGGCCCGCCACACCCAGCGGTTGGTCTCCGCGTCGCCCGGCGCCTCGTCCACCCGGCGGGCCGCCTCCTCGACCACCAGCTGGGCCGCCGCCACCGCCGCGTCGGCCCGGCCGAGCCGGGCGCGGACCGCGGGCAGGCCGGCGAGGTTCCGCGCGTTCAGGTGCTCGGCGGCCGCGTCGACCGCCGCCCGGGCCACCCCGACGTAGACCGCGGCGTAGCTGGCCACCAGCCAGTGCGGCATCAGCTGGGCGACCACCAGGGCCAACCCCTCCACCCCGCCGAGCAGCCGGTCGGTCGGCACGGTGACGTCCAGGTGCAGGTCGTGCGAGGCGGTCGCCCGCATGCCGAGCGAGTCCCAGCTCGGCTCGACGGTCAGGCCGTCGCCGGCCGGGACCAGGAACTGGGAGACCACCGACTGGTCGGCGACGCCGCGCGCGGCCACCAGGTAACCGTCCGCGTGCCCGGCGCCGGAGCAGAAGGTCTTGCTGCCCTTGATCCGGTAGCCGCCGTCGACCGGCTCGTAGACCGTGGCCAGCTGGGAGAGGCGGGCGCCGGCGCCCCGCTCGCTCATCGCCACCGCGTACCAGGACCCCTGGGCGGCGGCGGAGAGCAGCCGGTCGCGGGCGACCAGCGCCTCGTCCGGCACGCCGAGCGCCGCGGCCAGCTCCTCGGTGACCGCGCCGAGCGCGCCGGTGACCGAGGCGTGCATGTTGAAGACCAGGGCGGTGGCGCCGTTGCCCCGGGCCAGCTCGGTGGCGACGGCCGCGTACTCGGCGAACGTGGCCCCCAGCCCGCCCAGTTCGCGGGGGACCATCAGGCCGAACAGCCCGGCCTCCCGCAGGTCGTGGAAGTCCGCCACCGGGAACGAGCCGTCCCGGTCGTGATCCCCCGCCCGAGCGGCGAACCGCGGCGCCAACCGCCGAGCCGCCTCCAGCGCGTGCAGCGTCATACCCGCCCCCTCCTCGGCCCAGTCCTTACCCCCGCGCGGACCGGGCTACCCGCTTCGTGTGCCACGCCCCTGATAGAGCACCGCCGTCGACCAGGTCGGCACGATCCGGGGCGGCGGACCGGCGTCCGTCGCGTCCGGACGGTTGCCGTCCCGCATCCGCCGCAGCAGCCAGCCCAGCAGGCCACCGATCGCCGGCCGGACGCCGCGCAGCCGCAGCCGTACGCCGTGCCGCTCGCACTCCGCCACCAGCGCGCGGGCGTCCACGAACAACCGTGGGTCGTGGATTCCGCGCGGCACCGTGGGCAGCCGCTCGGCGATCCGGACCGCGAGCAGCCGGCTCAGCGCGGTGTCGTTGAGGGTGTCCAGCACGAGCAGACCGCCCGGCCGGAGCAGCCGGCACGCCTCGGCCACCGCGGCCCGCCAGTCCGGCACGTGCTCCAGCAGTTCGCCGGCGGCCACCACGTCAGCGCAGCCGTCGGCCAGCGGCACCGCCGTGGCGTCGCCCTGGACCACCGTCACCCCGTGCTCGGCGGCCTGTGCCAGGGCCGACCGGGTGAGGTCCACCCCGACGTGCCGGTAGCCCTTGCCGGCCAGGTGCGGGGCGAGCAGCCCGGCGCCGCAGCCCAGGTCGACCAGGAGCGCGCCGGGCCGGGACGCCGGCGGTACCAGTGCCGCCCGGGCCTCGGCCAGCCAGTGCAGCATGGCGAACGCGCCGTCCGGCCGCCACCATTCGCCGGCCAGGTCGTCGTACTGGCGCGGATCGTTGCGCGGCAGGGTGCGGCCCGCGTCTCGCATGGCTCCGAGCGTGGCACGACTCACCGGTAACGACCAGACTTCCGTTATGTCGTCGACGGTGTTAGGGCTGGTCAGGGCGAGCCATCCGGAACCGGCCGCGGCGGTCACCACAGTGGCCGGTCTGCTGGCCGTCGGGGTCGGGCACCGACCGTCCGGGGTGGTCGCCGTGGTGCTCACCGTGCTGGCCAGCCAACTCGCGGTCGGCTGGGCCAACGACGCGCTCGACGCCGGCCGGGACGCCACGGTGGGGCGTACCGACAAGCCGGTCGCCGCGGGCGCGGTCGGCCGGCGCACGGTTGCCCTGGCCGCGGCGGTGGCCGCGCTCGCCACCCCGGCGCTGGCCCTGGCCACCAACCCGCCGGCGGCGCTCTGCGCCACCGCCGGCCTGGTCTCCGCGCTGCTCTACGACTGGCCGCTGAAGTCCAGCCCGGTCTCGGTGCTGCCGTACGCGGTCTCCTTCGGGTCGCTGCCCGCCTTCGTGGTGCTGGCGCTGCCCGGCGCGCCCGCGCCGCCGGTCTGGCTGGTGGCCGCCGCGGCCTGTCTGGGCGCCGGCGCGCACTTCGCCAACGTCCTGCCCGATCTCGCCGACGACGCCCGGACCGGGGTGCGCGGGCTGCCGCACCGGCTCGGGCCGGCCGGCAGCCGGGTGGCCGCCGCCGGGCTGCTGCTCGCGGCGACGGCCACGCTGGTGGTCGGGCCGCCCGGCCCGCCGTCGGGGGTCGGCCTGGCCGCGGTGGCGGCCGCCGTCGTGGTGCCGCCGCTGAGCTGGTACGGCGGGCGCGCCACCGCCCGGGCCGGCGGCCGCCCGGTGGCCGCCTTCCGGGCCGTCATGCTGGTGGCCCTGATCGACGTGGTGCTGCTGGTGAGCAGCGGGCGGGTGGTCTGAGGTCCCCCCGGCAGGTGGCATCCCCGGGTCGGCGTGCGGGCCTCGATCAGCCCCAACTACCCTGGAGCGCGGTCTGCGCGGGCATGGCCACCGTGTGCCCGGGCACAGGACCGGGTGGGATCGTGACGAGGAGGACCGACGTGACGCGCTCGATCAGGGGTTCCCGGCGGGCGGCCCTGGTGCTGTCCGGGGTGGCTGCGGCGACCGGACTGCTGCTGTCCGGGTGCGGCGCCGGCCAGGTCTCCGAGACCGCCAACAAGGAGCCGTCGGTCCAGGGCGTGAACCTCAGCACCAGCAACGGTGAGTACGCCGTCCGCGGCCTGCTGGTCGAGTTCCCCGGCATCGAGGGCTACCAGGCCGGCGCGAACGCGCTGCTGAGCGCCGTGATCTACAACGACTCGCGGAACCCGGTCACGGTCACCGTCAGCAGCCAGGACGCCCGCGACGTGGTGATCACCGGCGACGGCGCGGCGGCCAGCCCGTCCGCCACCCCGACGCAGGAGGCCTCCCCGACGGCCACGCCGTCGGCCACCCCGACCGGCACGGCCAGCCCGACCGGCACGGCCACCCCGACCGGCACCGCCAGCCCGTTCGTGCCCCCGTCGCCGTCGGCGACCCCGTCCGTCCCGGCCGGCGGGCCGGCCCGGATCGAGATCCCGCCGCTGAGCTACGTGCAGCTCAACTCCGAGGCGAACCGGATCCTCCAGCTGATCGGGCTGAACGAGGCGGTGCGCTCGGGGCAGAACGTCTTCGTCACCTTCGACTTCGGCAACGGCATCAGCCTCACCGGCCCGGCGCCGGTCGCGGTGCCGCTCACCCCGGCGGCTCCCCCGTCGCCGATCATCGAGCGCGAGGGCGGCTACGAGGGCCAGGAGGACGGCGGCGGGCACGGCGGCTCCGACCACTGACCGTCCGCACCAGCATCCGGCGACACCGCCGGCGTGGCGACCACCACGCCGGCGGTGTTTTCGTCGTACGCGGGGACTAACGTCCCGGTGTGACCACCTCCCGATCCACCTCACCGCGTGCCGGGGCGGCCGGGCGCGGCCGCGCCGCCGGCCGTGAGCCGCGCCCGGCCTACGAGTGCGACGCCTGCGGCCACCAGCCGCCCAAGTGGGTCGGGCGCTGCCCGGAGTGCGGCGAGTGGGGCTCGGTGGTCGAGTGCACGGTGACCGGCCCGACCGTCTCCGGGCGGGTGGTCAGCTCCCGGATGCCGGCCGAGCCGGCCCGGCCGATCGCCACCATCAGCGCCGCGCCCGCCCGGGCCCGGCCCACCGGGGTGGGCGAGCTCGACCGGGTGCTCGGCGGCGGCCTGGTCCCCGGCGCGGTGGTGCTGCTCGCCGGCGAGCCGGGCGTCGGCAAGTCCACCCTGCTGCTCGACGTGGCCCAGCAGTGGGCGGCCGGCGCGGGCAGCCCCTCGCTGGTGGTCAGCGGCGAGGAGTCGGTCAGTCAGGTGCGGCTGCGCGCCGAGCGGATGGGCACCCTGCACGACCAGCTCTACCTGGCCGCCGAGAGCGACCTGGCCGCGGTGCTCGGGCACCTCGACGCGGTCAAGCCGGGCCTGCTGGTGCTCGACTCCGTGCAGACCATCTCGACCACCGGCACCGAGGGCGTGCCCGGCGGGGTGACCCAGGTCCGGGCGGTGACCGCCGCCCTGGTCGCGGTGGCCAAGGAGCGTGGTATCGCCACCGTGCTGGTCGGCCACGTCACCAAGGACGGGCAGGTGGCCGGGCCCCGGGTGCTCGAGCACCTGGTCGACGTGGTGCTGCACTTCGAGGGCGACAAGCACTCCTCGCTGCGGATGGTGCGCGGCGTCAAGAACCGGTTCGGCGCCGCCGACGAGGTGGGCTGCTTCGAGATGCACGAGGGCGGCATCAGCAGCCTGGCCGACCCGTCCGGGCTCTTCCTCACCCGCTACTCCGAGCCGGTGCCGGGCACCTGCGTCACGGTGGCGATGGAGGGGCGGCGGGCGCTGGTCACCGAGGTGCAGGCGCTGATCGGCGCCACGGTCGCCGGCTCTCCCCGGCGGACGGTCTCCGGGCTCGACTCGGCCCGGCTGGCGATGGTGCTGGCGGTGCTCCAGCGGCGTACCGAGCGGCTGACCCTGCACGACCGGGAGGTCTTCGCCGCCACGGTGGGCGGCATCCGGGTGGTGGAGCCGGCGGCCGACCTGGCCGTCGCCCTCGCGGTCGCCTCCGGCGGGCTCAACCTGGCCATCGCCCCGCACCTGGTGGCGATCGGCGAGGTCGGTCTGACCGGCGAGGTCCGGCGGGTCGGCGCGGTGCCCCGCCGGCTGGCCGAGGCGGCCCGGCTGGGCTTCCGCTACGCGCTCGTGCCGCCCGGCTGCGGCCCGGAGAGCACCGGCGTCACCTCGGAGCAGCTGCGCGTGACCGAGGTCACGGACGTCCGGGCGGCGCTCCAGGCGGCGGCGCGCGTCTCCGCGGAGTGACCGATGACGGTCGACGGCGGGCGGCCGGGGCGATACCGGGCACCCCGCCCGGGCCGTTGCGCACCACCCGCACCGGACATCGCGACACATCACAGTAACCACGACAGCACCCACCGCAGGGCAGTCCGTAGACTGTGCCCGTGCCGATCGACCGCGATACCACCAAGCCTGCCGGCGCGACGCCCCACGCCCGCACCGGCGCTGTGGGCTCGCCCGCCCGTCCGATCAGCGTCAACGTGACCGGGGGCGGCAGCTCCGCCGGCGATCCGCTGCGCGCCAACCTGGCGCTCATGGCGCCGGGCACCGCGCTGCGCGACGGTCTGGAACGGATCCTGCGCGGCCGTACGGGCGCGCTGATCGTCCTCGGTTACGACAAGGTCGTCGAGGGGCTCTGCACCGGCGGGTTCCCGCTGGACGTCGAGTTCTCCGCCACCCGGGTCCGGGAGCTGTGCAAGATGGACGGCGCAGTGGTGCTCTCCAGCGACGGCACCCGGATCGTCCGGGCCGCGGTGCACCTGATGCCCGACCCGACCATCCCCACCGAGGAGTCCGGCACCCGGCACCGCACCGCCGAACGGGTCGCCCGGCAGACCGGCTACCCGGTGATCTCGGTCAGCCAGTCCATGCGGATCATCAGCCTCTACGTCAACGGCCAGCGGCACGTGCTGGACGACTCGGCGGCCATCCTCTCCCGCGCCAACCAGGCGCTCGCCACGCTGGAGCGGTACAAGCTGCGGCTGGACGAGGTCTCCGGCACCCTCTCCGCGCTGGAGATCGAGGACCTGGTCACCGTACGCGACGCGGTGGCCGTGGTGCAGCGGCTGGAGATGGTCCGCCGGATCGCCGACGAGATCGCCGGCTACGTGGTGGAGCTGGGCACCGACGGCCGGCTGCTGGCACTCCAGCTCGACGAGCTGATGGCCGGCGTGGACGCCGACCGCACCCTGGTGATCCGGGACTACCTCCCGGCCGGCCGCAAGTCCCGCACCCTGGACGAGGCGCTGGTCGAGCTGGACCTGCTCGGCGCCACCGAACTGATCGACCTGGTCTCGGTCGCCAAGGCGATCGGCTACCCAGCCGCCTCGGACGCCCTGGACGCGGCGGTGAGCCCGCGCGGCTTCCGGCTGCTGGCCAAGGTGCCCCGGCTGCCGGTGGCCGTGGTCGACCGGCTGGTGCTGCACTTCGGCAGCCTCCAGCGGCTGCTCGGCGCGACAGTGGAGGACCTCCAGGCCGTCGAGGGGGTGGGCGACGCCCGCGCCCGCGGCGTACGGGAGGGCCTGTCCCGGCTCGCCGAGGCGTCCATCCTGGAACGCTACGTCTGACCCCGGCGCGCCGGCCTCGGGCGGTGGCCGGTCAGCCGGTGAGGGTGAGCTTCACCGGCTCGCTGAGCTTGCTGCCGACCCGGGCGAAGACCTGGTACGTCCCGGCCGGCGGCACCTCACCCGCGGCCACCCCGTTCGCGCACCGGCTGGACGCCTTGCCGTTCCAGCCGACCTGATAGGACCGCTCGAAGCCGGGCGTGAAGGACTGCACGTCGGAGCCCTTGCCGGTGCCACAGGTGTCGGACGACCAGATCTTCTCGGCCCCGGACTTGATGAACAGCTCCTGCACGTCGGCGCCGACGTCGCGGCTACAGGTCCGCTCGGACCGGTTCTTGATCTTCAGTTGCAGGTCCACCGTCGCGCCGCGGACCGCCGAGGCGGGCCGGGCGACCGGGGTCACGCTGATCTCGGCGTCCGTGCAGGTGCCGTCGTCGACCACCGGTGCACCGGGAACCGGGCCGTTGGTGACGGTCGGCTCGCCCGACGGGTCGACGGAGCCCGCGTCGCCCGACGGCGGCGCGCCGGTCTGCGGGGTGAGCACCGACCCGGTGGGTTCCGGCGAGGCGGCGGACGACGTCGCGCCGGCGCTCGGCTGCGCGTCGCCGGTCGCCTTCGGATCCGGATCCGAACCGGTGCAGGAATAGAGCAGGACAATCAGGAAAAGAAGCCCCGCTCCGAGTACGACGGCGCGACGCCGCCAGTAAACGGCGGGTGGCAGGGGGCCGACCGTCAGACGCATGATGCCCCCCACCGTAGCGGCGACCGCCGCACAGCCCGCCGCGACGCGCCGGGACGTCGACGGCTCACCGGACCTACCCTCCACTCACGACTGTTCCGCCCGCGCCCAGACGGTGCGGCCGACACCTGGCCGAGCCCGCTGGCGCCGCCGGCGACCCCTCGCGCCGCTGTCCCCGGGCCGGACCGCCGGCCGTCGGCTCAGAGATAGACCTTGCGCTGGTAGACGGCGTGCGCGCCGGCGACCCGGTCGAGGAAGAGCAGGCCGGCGCAGTGGTCGATCTCGTGCTGCAGGGCCCGGGCCTCGAACCCGTCGGTCACCAACCGGACCGGCGTGCCGGTGCCGGGCAGCACGCCCTCCACCACCAGCCGGCTGGCCCGCTTCACGTCACCGGTCAGGTCGGGCACGGACATGCAGCCCTCCCGCCCCGGCTTCCACCGGGTCGCCTCGACCACCCGGGCGTTGCAGAGCACGAAGGTGCCGTGCACGGTGACCGCCTTCGGGTGACCGGTGACGTCCACCGCGAAGACCTGCGCACCCACCCCGACCTGCGGGGCCGCCAGGCCGACGCAACCCGGCGACACCCGCATGGTGGCGATCAGGTCGGCGGCCAGCTGCACGGTCTCGGCCGAGGTCGGGTCCACCTCGCCGCCGGCCCGGCTGAGCACCGGGTGCGGGGCGGCCACCACCGTACGCACCTCGCCCGGCACGGCCAGCGCCTCCGGGGTCCAGTCGCCGAGGCCGGCGTACTCGTCGGCGTCCGGGGCGGTCGCGTCGCCGGTCACAACAGGTCCGGGTCGGCCGGCCGGAGGGTCACCCCCACGCCCAGTTCGGCCGCGGTCTCGGCGAGCCGGCCGGCGAGCGCGTCGGCGGTGCCGGGCGGGAGGTCCACCTCGGCGACCACCACGTACAGCGTCCCGGCCAGGCGGGTGCTCAGGTCGGTGACGTTGCCGCCCGCGTCGGCGAGCACCCGGGTCATCGCGGCCACGATGCCCAGCCGGTCGGCGCCGTGCACCGCCATCACGTACGGCTCGCCGCCCGGCGCCAGCTCACCGTCCGGGGTGACCGCCCGTACGGTCGCCAGCAGCTGGCCGTCGGCGGCGAGCGGGGCCAGCGCGGCCTCGACCTCGGCGGCGGCCGGGCCGACGCAGATCAGCGTCATCGCGAAGTGCCCCCGCAGCCGGGTCATCGTGCTGTCGGTGAGGTTCGCGCCGAGCCGGGCGAGCACCTCGGCGACGTCGGCCACGATGCCCGGCCGGTCCCGGCCGATGACGGTGATCGCGAGCTCGTTCATCCGGGCATTCTGCCCGATCCGCCCCCGGTCGCCGCGGCGGCCCGCCCGGGCCGCCCAACCTGCGGGACCGGGCCGCGTGACATCATCGGCCCCGCGATGAGTGCACCCACCTTCACCACCCTGGTCAGCCGGTGGTACCAAAAGAACGCCCGGGACCTGCCGTGGCGCGGACCGGACGTGAGCCCGTGGGCGATCCTGGTCAGCGAGGTCATGCTCCAGCAGACCCCGGTGGTCCGGGTGGTCCCCGCCTGGCAGGCGTGGCTGGCGCGCTGGCCGGAGCCGGCCGCGCTGGCGGCGGACACCCCGGCCGAGGCGATCCGGATGTGGGGGCGGCTCGGCTACCCCCGGCGGGCGGTCCGGCTGCGCGAGTGCGCGGTGGCGATCGTGCAGCGGCACGGCGGCCGGGTGCCGGACCGGTTGGACCAACTGCTGGCCCTGCCGGGCATCGGCACGTACACGGCCCGGGCGGTGGCCGCGTTCGCGTACGGGCAGCGGCACCCGGTGGTGGACACCAACGTCCGGCGGGTGGTCGCCCGGGCGGTGGCCGGCGAGCCGGACGCCGGACCGGTGACCCGACCCGCCGACCTGGTCGCCACCGAGGAACTGCTGCCCGCCGAGCCGGCCGCCGCGGCGCTGGCCAGCGCGGCGTTCATGGAGCTGGGCGCCGTCATCTGCACCGCCCGGGCACCCCGCTGCGACCGGTGCCCGGTCGAGTCGGTCTGCGCCTGGCGCGCCTCGGGACAGCCTGCGCCGACCGGCCCGACCCGGCGCCCACAGCGGTACGCCGGCACCGACCGGCAGGTCCGCGGGCTGTTGCTCGGGGTGCTGCGGGAGGCCACCGGCCCGGTGCCGCGGCAGCGACTCGACCAGGTGTGGGCGGACGACGTGCAGCGGTCCCGGGCGCTGGCCGCACTGGTGCAGGACGGCCTGGTGGAGCCGTTCGACGACTCCTCCTTCCGGCTGACCGGCGACACCCCCCTCCCCACCTGACCCCACGCCACCAGCCGCGCCGGGCCGGGCCGCGCCGGCCGCCCATGATCGTCTGATGTTGGGCAGGTGTTTCAACCGGCATACGCCCTGCCCTGCAACAGACGATCACTGCCAAGAGGCCGCGAGGCCGGCAGCCGAGCAGCCGGGCAGCCCCGGGAGGAGCCCCGGTGCAGGGCGGTCGGGCGGCGGGGACGCGGTGCCGGGCGGCCCGGTGTCGGGAAGGCCCGGTGTCGGGTGGCCCGGTGCCGGGTGGGCGCGGCGTGGCTGTAGCGGCCGGGGTAGGTGTGCGCGGAGGACAGGTGGTTCAGCACGGTGATCCGGGCCTCGGGGT
>NZ_QGSW01000311.1:0-59605 GCF_003176715.1 Micromonospora sp. S4605 | reverse complement strand
GGGGGGAGGTGGGGTGGGTGGAGTTGGTGCCCGGAATATCCAATTACCGACATGATGGTCGGGGTGTTTCACGGCACCCCTGGCAACGGGTATCCCTCCCCGTGCGTCAGTTGAGAGACGATGGGCAACCGGGGACCACGACTGTGAGGGAATCATGCGAGCTGTCCAGGACCAGCTGAAGCGCCACGGTGGGCGGCGCCGCGGGCTCGCGGCGGCCGTACTCGCCGCGGCACTCGCGCTGACCACGGCCTGCACCGACGGCGGCGGCGGCAAGCCGTCGGGGTGGCAGGCCGGCAGCCCGAGCGCCGCGCCGAAGGCCGCGGCCACCATCACCGAGCCGCAGGCCGACGCCAAGGACGTGCCCGCCTCCACCGGCATCACCTTCACCACGAAGGACGCCCAGGAGACCAGCGTCGAACTCAAGGACTCGGCCGGCGAGGCCGTCGAGGGCGAGCTCGCCGCGGACGGCAAGAGCTGGCTCCCGGCCGGCGCGCTGGAGTACGGCGAGACCTACACCGCCACCGTCACGGCGACCGGTGACGACGGCCGGCCCGCCACCGCGACCAGCACCTTCACCACCATGAAGAAGCCGGCCAAGCAGGTCCGGGTGAGCAGCTTCCTCGGCGACGGCCAGGTGGTCGGCGTGGGCATGCCGCTGATCGTCAAGTTCAGCCGCGCCGTGCCGGAGGACCACCGCGACGACGTCCAGCGCCGGATGACGGTGACCTCGACGCCGGCCCAGGAGGGCATCTGGCACTGGGTCAGCCCCACCGAGGTCCGCTACCGGCCGAAGGAGTTCTGGAAGGCCAACAGCACCGTCTCCTACCGGGTCCAGGCCGGCGGCCTGCCGATGGGCGACGGCTGGTACGGCCGCGCCGACCTCACCGTCGACATCAAGATCGGCCCGTCGCTGATCATGACGGTGGAGAACAAGACCAAGCGGATGACCGTCCGCAAGGACGGCGCGGTGGTCAAGACCATCCCGGTCAGCCTGGGCAAGAAGAGCACGCCGTCGTCCAGCGGCACCATGGTGGTGATCGAGAAGCTGCGCAAGACGGTCTTCGACACCTTCGAGGAGCTCGGCCCCGAGGAGGGCTACCGGACGAAGATCGACTACGCCCAGCGGCTCACCTGGGGTGGCGAGTTCATCCACGCCGCGCCCTGGTCGGAGGGGCAGCAGGGCCGGGTGAACGTCTCGCACGGCTGCGTGAACGTCTCGATGGCCAACGGGGCGTGGCTGTTCGCCAACACCCGGATCGGTGACCCGATCGTGGTCAAGGGCACCGAGCGGAAGCTGCAGAACGGCAACGGCTGGACGGACTGGAACATGAGCTGGGAGCAGTACGTCAAGGGCAGCGCCCTGCCGTACGAGCCGCCGGCCGCGCCGGGCGCCGACGCCACGGCCGACCCGGACGTCACGCCGAGCACGAGCCCGACCGCCTGAGGGCGGCGCCCCGGCCGCCCCGGAAACGACGGAAGCCCCCTCCGCGGAGGGAGCTTCCGTTCGTGGGGTGACTGATGGGAATTGAACCCACGACAACCGGGACCACAACCCGGTGCTCTGCCAACTGAGCTACAGCCACCATGCCGTCCACCCGGTCGATCGCCCCGGGCGGGTGCGGACCAATCATAGCCGCACTCCGGCCCGCCGCGTCCAGCGGGTTACCCGCCACCGGCGGGCGCCGGTTCAGAGCTGGGCGGCGATCGCCTTGGCGCTCTCCACGTCCGGACCGGGCAGCGGGACGAAGATCGTGCGCCGGTAGTACTCCAGCTCCCGGATGCTCTCCCGGATGTCGGCCAGCGCCCGGTGCGCGAGGCCCTTCTGCGGCTGGCCGAAGTACACCCGCGGGTACCAGCGGCGGCAGAGCTCCTTGATCGAGGAGACGTCGATCATCCGGTAGTGCAGGTGGGCGTCGAGGCGCGGCATGTCCCGGGTGATGAAGCCCCGGTCGGTGGCGATGGAGTTGCCGCAGAGCGGGGCGGTGCGCGGATCCTTCACGTAGCGGGTGACGTAGTCGAGGACCATGTCCTCGGCCTCCGCCAGGGTCACCGTCGACCGCCGGACCTCCTCGGTCAGCCCCGACTTGCCGTGCATCGTCGCCACGATCTCCGGCATCGCCTCCAGCGCCGCCTCGTCGGCGTGGATCACCACGTCGACGCCGTCGCCGAGCACGTTGAGGTCGGGGTCGGTGACGAGCGCGGCCACCTCGATCAGCTTGTCCCTGCCGAGGTCCAACCCGGTCATCTCACAGTCGATCCAGACGAGGAGATCAGCCACCGGGACAGCCTACGCGCAGCCCACGATGCGCGGCTGCGCGCTCCCGGCCGACCGGACCGTTAGGGTTTGCCCGTGCCAGCAAAACCCGCCGCACCGCCCGCCGTCACCGCCGAGGACGCCGGCGGCGGCCGTCGGGTGCGTCGGATCCTCGCCGTGCTGGCGCTCGCCGCCGTGCTGCCGGCGCTCTACCTGCCGGGCCTGGTGCACGACTTCTTCGACCTCAAGATCTACATGCGGGCGATGGACTGGTGGGCCGCCGGCAACCCGCTCTACGACTACGTCCAGCCGGACCGGGTGCAGGGCGAGTTGTACTTCACCTACCCGCCGTTCAGCGCGCTGCTGCTGCTGCCGTTCGGGGCGCTGCCGCTGGGCGCCACCGTGGCGATCTTCACGGCGCTGACCGTGCTCGCCGTGGTGGTCACCACCCGGTGGCTGGTCCTGCCGGTGATCGACCGGCACCACCTGCCCCGGCTGTTCACCCTCGTGGTGGCGGTGCTGCTGGTGCTCGCCGTGGAGAGCACCCGCGAGACGATCACCTTTGGTCAGATCAACATGCTGCTGGTCGTGCTGATCCTGGCCGACCTGCTGTTCGCCGTACCGCAGCGGCGGAAGTGGGCGGGGGTGGGGGTCGGCCTGGCGACGGCGCTCAAGCTCTTCCCCGGCATCTTCATCGTCTACCTGCTGGCCACCCGGCGGTGGCGGGCGGCGATCGTGGCGAGTGTCACCGCCGCCGCGGCGACCCTGCTCGCCGCGGCCCTGGCGCCACGGGACTCGTGGCGGTTCTGGACCCACGAGCTGTGGGCCACCGACCGCGTCGGCCGCACCGACTACACCGGCAACCAGTCGCTGTTCGGGCTGCTCAGCCGGATCACCGCGCCGGAGCAGCCGTCCCGGCTGGGCTGGCTGCTGCTGGTCGCGGTCGTCGCCGGGTACGGGCTGTGGCGGGCGGTGCGGGCGGCCCGCGCCGGGGACGCGCTCGCCGGGCTGGCCCTGACCGGCCTGGTCGGGGCGCTGGTCAGCCCGATCACCTGGACGCACCACATCTACTGGTTCATCCCCGCGGTGGTGGTCCTGGCGGACGCCGCGTGGCGCGCCGATCCGTCCACCGTGGCCGGCGGGCGACGCCGCCGCCGGCTGGCCGGGCTGGCGGTGGGCACCACCGCCCTCATCGTGTACGGGGTGGTCACCTTCTACGACTGGGGGGTCGCCCCCGCGCGTACCGACTCGCCCGTGGAGTTCCTGGTCCGCAACACGTACGTGCTGCTCAGCCTGCTGCTGCTGGTCACGCTGCCGGTGCGGGCCGAGGCGCCCGGGCGGAAGCCGGCGCCGGGCCGGGAGAAGTCGCATCAAATGGACGGACTTCCCGAGTAGTACCGTTCACCGCTAATCTGGTCACAACTACCTCAGACGGCTCTTGGGTAGCACCGATCCCCCGGTGAGGGCGGCCCTCCGCGTCGGCAGCGCGGAGGGCCGCTCGCCGTTGCCATCCGAGCCCCACCGGACGCCGGCGGGGCGCCGGTGCTCAGTCCGCGGTGTTGGGCCGGTCCGCCGGGGCGGCGGGGCGGGTCCGGTCGGCCACCTCGACCGGCCGGACCGTCTCCACCGGCCCGTTCGGCGGCCAGGCCAGCGTCAGGGTCACCCCGCGCGGGCGCGGGGCCTCCGCCGTGCCGGGCCCGGCCAGGTCGGCCAGGGTGGACGGCCGGCGGGCGGGCACCGGCCCGATCGCCGGCCGGGTGGCCCCGGCAGCGCCGACCGCCGCCAGTTGCCGCCCGCCGACCAGGGACCGGTCGGTGTCCCGGGTCGGCTGCGCACCCAGGCCGCTCAACGAACTCACCCCGAGACGCCCGGCCAACACCGGCACCTGGTCCGGCTCGACCACGAAGACCACCTCCCGGGGCCGGACCGGCCGCAGCAGGAGCAGCAGCGCCAGCGTCACCAGCAGCACCCCGCCGGCCAGCAGGCCCGCCGTGGCCGGAGCGGTCCAGCCGGACCGCAGTTCGGCCCGCAGCCGCAGCGTCAGGTCGGGCCGCCCGTCAGGATGCATCACCACCAGGCTCAACCGCCGGTCGGCCAACTCCTGCGGGCTCCACTCCAGGGCGCCGATCCCCTCGCGTACCCAGAAGGGCCGGCCGACCGGCGCCGGCGCGGCACCGACGGTGGGCGCGACACCGGCCGCGGGCGGGATGCCGGCGGGTGCCGAGTCGGTGGCCGGTCCGGCGCGGTCCAGCCGGACCGGCAGCGGACCCCGGGACAGCGCCACCCGGCGGACCGTGGCGTGCGGCACCGGGTCGAGCCAGCGCCGCACCTCGTCGGTGGGAGCCAGGCCGATGAAGGCCGGCCCGTCGGCGGTACGCGCCTGCAGCCGGAGCGTCGACCCGACCCGCGCGAACGGCGCCTCCGCGCGGAGCAGCGCGTCCACGTCCCGGATCACCACCGCGTGTCCGGCGGTCTGCACCGTCTCGAACCGGGCGGTGAACGCACCGCCGGGGTCGGCGTGCCGAGCCAGCATCCAGAGCGCGCCACCGGCCAACAGCGCCGGAATCCCGAGGATCAACAGCACCGTTCCGAGCAGCGCCCGCACGACCCGCATCCGCTCCGTCCCCCTCCGTAGCCGAGTACCCGGCCGACCTTACCGACGTCGGCCTCTTGATCAGCGGATATCCACGGTCGAGGATCCGGAAAAGACGTCGGCCCGCCGGATAACCGGCGGGCCGAGGCGTCGATTCGTGACTCAGGCCTTCGGCTCCCGGCGGCTACGCGCGAACGCCAGCCCACCGAGCAGCAGGCCCGCCACGCCGGCGACCAGTCCGGCGATGGCGAGGCCGGTCGCCAGGCCCACGCCCTCGGCCTCGACCTCGTCGGCATCGTCGTCGTCCGCCGGGGCTGCGGCGGTGGGGCTGGCCGACGCGCCGGCCGCGGCGAGGGTGAGCACCGGCGCCGGGCTCTCCGGCTCCTCGGCGCCGGGCGTCGGCTCCTCGATCCAGCGCTGCACGTTGCCGTCGGAGTAGGTCTGCAGCGTCTTGAAGACCATCCGGTCCACCTGCGGCAGCGGGCCCAGCGAGACCGGGAACTCCTGGAACTCGCCGGGCTTGACCCCCGCGTTCCCGGCGGCCGTCCAGGTCAGCTTCGACACCACCTCGCTGAGCTGGCTGCCGTGCACCTCCACCGGCGGGTCGACCTTGCGCTTCTCCACCGTCACCGTCCAGCCGGGCACCGGCATGGTCGACACCGAGCCGACCGGGGCGTTCTCCGGCAGCACCACCTCCACCTTGGTGGTCGACGCGGTGTCGCTCTCGTTCGGCACCCGGAACGCGATCCGGGCGTACCCGCCCTGCGTCGCGTCCTTCGGGTTGACCGTGACGTGGGCCGACGCGGGCGCCGCGAAGCCGAACACCGCGGTGGCGACGGCGCCGAGCGCCAGCGCGGCGGCGGCAGTGAGGGAACGCCGGTGACGGGTCATGAACGAGGACCTCTCTAACGGATCGGCACGGTGGCGGTCACCGTGGCCTGGTCGATGTCGGACGTACGGGCGGTGACGCGCAGCTGCCACTCCCCCGCCGCCGGCAGGTTCATCTCGCCGGTGGCGTGGTTGTCGGTCAACGGCAGCAGCGGAACCTCGATCGGTTCGATCCCGGCCGACGGCAGCGCGGCGGTGGCCTTCCACTCGACCACCGGCTGCGGCCGGTTGTCCGGCGTGTACGCGTAGAAGTGCACGGTGTTGTTGCCCCGCTCGGCCGGGTCGATCTCGATCTGCAGCGAGTAGAGGGAGCTGGACACGGTGGTGGAGAAGTAGCCGGCCTCGGAGCCGGCCACGTCGGTGGCGGCGGTGCGGGCCGGGGTGGTCTGCACCAGGGTCGCGGTCACGCCGAGCACCACGGCGGTGACGGCCAGCTCCACCCAGACCGCCCGGCGCACCTGTCCCGGCCGCTGGACCCCGGTACGCCGGCGCACCAGCTGGCGGGAGTACGCGGCCACGCCGATCACCAGCGAGAACAGCGCGATCTTGGCCAGCACCAGCCGGCCGTACGTGGTGTCCACCAGGGCGCTCGGGGTGGCCACCTCGATCAACGCCTGGACGGTGCCGGCGAGCAGCAGCGCGGAGACCGCGAGCGCCGCCCAGCGCGACCAGATCGGCAGGATCGCGCCCAGTTCCCGCTCGTCGGCCCGGGGCAGCAGGAAGCCGGCGAGCATCACCAGCCCGCCCAGCCAGACCGCCATGCTGCCCAGGTGCACCGCGTCGACGACCACCGAGACCGCCGGCGCCGGCGAGGCCGCCGGGTGCCCGGCCACCGGCCAGGTCAGCAGCGCGGCCCCGCCGAGCACGCCCAGGATGACCAGGTCGGCCCGGCCGACCGGCCCGGCCAGCAGCGGGCGGAGCAGGAACGCCGCCGCGGCCAGCAGCCCCAGCCGGACCAGGTGCGCGGCGCCGAAGGCGCTGCCCAGCACCGCGCTCAGCCCCTCCCCGGTCACGTCGAAGAGCCCACCGCCGGCGGTGTACGGCACCTGGAGCAGCAGGGTGGCCACGGTGGAGAGCGTCACCAGGCCGAGGCCGGCCCAGGCCAGCCGGGTCGGCCCGCGCCGGGGCAGCCGCCGCGGCCAGAGCGCGGCGAGCACCAGCGCCGGGCCGACGAGCAGCAGCAGCCCGACGTAGCCGAGGTACTTGGCGACCTTGACCGCGAGGCCGACCACCGGGTCGGCGCGGCTGTCGTCGCCCGTGTCGACCGGGGGCGCCGACGGCGCGCCGACCGAGTAGGTGAACGCCCCGGAGACCGGGTGGCTGTCGGCGGAGATCACCCGGAAGCTGACCAGGTAGGTGCCCCGCCCGCCGGCCGGGTCCACCGGGATGGTCACCACCGAGCCCTCGAACGTCGGCTCACCCCGGTCGGCGCGCTCGCCGTCCGGGGCGATCACCCGGATCTTGCCGGGCACCTTGCGTACCGACTCGCTGAACGTCAGCACCACCTCGGCCGGCGCGCTCGGCACCACCGAGGAGGAGACCGGGCTGCTGCTCACCAGCACCGCGTGGGCGCTGGCGGGGCCGGCCGGGGCGATCAGCAGGGCGACGACGGTGACCAGCAGGCCGGCGGTGGCGGTCAACCGGGCGGACCAGCGGCGGATGGCGGCAGTCATGCCGATCATGCTCGCCGACGATGGCGCGCCGCGGCGACCCGGCGTCACCCGCGCCCCGCCGCGACCGCCGCCGACAACGGCCGGTCCGGCTCGCCGCTGACCCGGCCGAGCGCCCAGAGCAGGCCCGCCTGGACCACGGCGGCCAGGTGGCCGACCTCGTGCACCAGGGCCGTGGTGGAGTTGGCGATGTCCACCGCGCTGGTGCCGGCCAGGCAGACCGCCAGCACCAGGGCCACCGGCAGGAACGCGCGGGCCCGCTCGGGCCGCCAGGCGGCCAGCGCGAAGCCGACCGCGAGCGCCACGTCGAACGACGCCATCTCCCGGCTGGTGTGCGAATCCACCGACACCCCGAGCCCGGCGAGCAGGATCGGCAGCGCGATGGCCAGCTGGGCGACCGCGGCCACCGCGACCGCCACCCGCAGCAACTGCCGGCGGGCCCGCGCCGCTGCCGCCGCCGTCCGCCCGGCGGCCAGTGGGTCGGCGGCGACCGCCGCCAGCACCGAGGCGGTCAGATCCGGTACGGCCACCGCCTGCACCCGGACCAGCCGGGTCACCCGCTCGGCCCGGGCGAGCCAGTCCCGGCAGCCCGGGCAGCCCGCGGTGTGCCTGTCCAGCGCCGCCGGCGCCGTCCCCGGATCCTCGCCGTCCAGCCGCGCCGACAGCGCCGCGCGTACGTCGTCGCATGTCATGAGCGGGTAGTCGGCCCGGGACCGGGAAAAGTTCCCGGCGTGGCGCAGGCCATGGAAGGGCCGAACGACCCTCCCGCCCGGCACGGCGCCGCGTAACCTGGTCTGTCGTGATCCCCGCCCCGCGCGACGCCACCGCCGCCGGTCCGGCCGACCCGGCCGGTGCCGCCGGGCGGGAGTCGGCGACCGGCTGGGCGCTCTCCGCCCGCGACGGTGAGCCGGTGGCCCAGGCCGCGTTCGTCCGGCTCACCCAGGCCGAGGTGTGGCGGTTCGCCGCCGCCCTGGTCGACCCGGACAGCGCGGACGACCTCACCCAGGAGACGTACCTGCGGGCGTTCCGGGCGCTGCCGTCGTTCGAGGGTCGCTCCAGCGCCCGCACCTGGCTGCTCGGCATCGCCCGCCGCACCTGCGCCGACCACCTGCGTGCCGTGGTGCGTCGGCGGCGGCTCGACGAACGGCTGGCCAGCCACGCCTGGACCGACCGGCCGCACCCGGACCCGGCCGGCCACCTCGGCGCCGCCGACCTGGTCCGTCGGCTGCCCGCCGAGCGGCGCGCCGCGTTCGTGCTCACCCAGTTGCTCGGCCTGTCGTACGCCGAGGCCGCCGTGGTGGAGGGGGTGCCGGTGGGCACCATCCGCTCCCGGGTCGCCCGGGCCCGCGCCGACCTGGTCGAGGCGGTCGGCGACGCCCTCGCCGGGTGATCCGGGAACTTCCACCGGAGCCGGAACGACCAATGACCGTGACCGCACCGAGCATCCGGGCCGCCCGCTGGCCCGCCCTCCGGCCCTGGCTCGGCATCGCCGCACGGCTGGGCCTGGCCGCCGTCTGGCTGCTCGCCGGCGGTTCCAAGATCGACGATCTGGCCGCCTCCGGCCGCGCCGTGCACGCCTACCAGGTCCTGCCGTACGACGTGGCGACAGTGGTCGGTGCCGCGCTGCCGTTCGTGGAGCTGGCGCTGGGCGTACTGCTGCTGCTCGGGTTGGCCACCCGGCTCGCCGCCGGGGTCTCCGTGGCGCTGCTGGTGGTCTTCATCGCCGGCATCGCCTCGGCCTGGAGCCGGGGCCTGGCGATCGACTGCGGCTGCTTCGGCAGCGGCGGGCAACTCGCCCCGGGCCAGGCACCGAGCTACCTCCCGGAGATCCTCCGGGACCTGGGATTCCTGGCACTCGCCGGATTCCTGCTGATCTGGCCCCGCACGCCCGTCTCGGTCGACGGCTGGCTGACGGGCGACGCACCCGTGGAGGACGAGGATGAGTAGTCGCAAGGCGCAGAAGGGTTCGGCCCGGGTGGTCCGCGAACAGCTCGCCCGGGAGCGGCGGCGCAAGCGGACGCTCTGGGTGTCGATCGGCGCCGTGCTGGTGCTGGTCGTCGCCGGCCTGATCGGCTGGAGCGTCTACTCCAGCCAGCAGGCCGACGAGTTCACCGCGCCGCCCGGCGCCAACGAGTCCGGCACCGGGGTCGTGCTCGGCAGCGGACCGATCACCATCGACCTCTACGAGGACTACCTCTGCCCGGCCTGCAAGCAGTTCCAGCAGGTCAGCGGCGACACGATCGACCAGTTGGTCAGCGCGGGCAAGGCCAAGGTGGTCTTCCACCCGGTGGCCTACCTGAACCGCTTCTCCACCACCGACTACTCCACCCGGTCGTCGGCCGCCTCCGGCTGCGCTGCGGCGGGCGGCAAGTTCAAGGAGTTCACCGACGTGCTCTTCGAGCGGCAGCCGCCGGAGGGCGGCGCCGGCCTCAGCGACGACGAGTTGATCGACATCGGGGCGGGCGTCGGGCTGGACCGGGACGACTTCGGCTCCTGCGTGCGGGACGGCACGTACGAGCCGTGGACCGAGCACGTCACCGAGGAGGCCAGCAAGGCCAACGTCACCGGCACCCCGACCATCCTGGTCGACGGCAAGCCGGTCGCCGACCGCAGCCCGGAGGGGATCAGGGCGGCCGTGGAGGCGGCCGGGAAGTGATCCGTGTCCTGCTGACCCGCGCCGGGCTGGTGCTCGCCGGGGCGCTCACCGCCACGCTCGGCACCGCCGCGCCGGCCGCCGCGCACGGCGCGGACGCCCCGGACGGGACCGACTACCGCACCGCGATCACGTCGGTCACCCCGGCCCGGCCGGGGCTGAGCGTACGGGTGGTGGAGGCGGGCGCCCGGCTGCAGCTGACCAACACCGGCGACGCCGCGGTGGAGGTGCTCGGCTACTCCGGCGAGCCCTACCTGCGGGTCGGCCCGGACGGGGTGTACGAGAACCTGCGCTCCCCGGCGACGTACCTGAACCGGACCATCGCCGGCGACACGAAGCTGCCGGCCGAGGCCGACCCGGCCGCCGCGCCGGACTGGCGGCGGGTCGACGACTCGGCGACGGTGCGCTGGCACGACCAGCGGGCGCTGTGGCGCGAGTCGGCGCCGCCGCCGCTGGTGCGGGCCGCCCCCGACCGGGAGCACCGGGTGCGGGACTGGGTGGTGCCGCTGCGCGCCGGCGGCGAGCCGGCGGAGATCCGCGGCACGCTCGACTGGGTGCCGCCGCCGGACGGGTACCCCTGGTGGGCGGGGGCCGTCGTCGGGCTGCTCGCGGTGGGCGCGCTCGGACTGCTCCCGGCCCGGTCCGCTGCCGGCGGGCGGGCGCTGGCCGGGCTCGGCGCGCTGCTGGCCGCCGGCGGGCTGGCCGCCGTGGTGTTCACCGTGGGCCGCGAGGTCGACGCCGGGGCCCGGGGCGTCGGCGGGCTGCTCACCGGCCTGCTCGCCGGGCAGGTGTGGGCGTTGCTCACCGGGCTCGGCGCGATCGCCGCCGGGGTCTACGCGCTGGCCCGCCGGCCGGCCGCCGAGTTCGCGCTGGCGCTGGCCGGAGCCTGCCTGGCGCTCTTCGCCGGGGTGGCCAACGCGGCGGTCTTCGCCCGCGCCGTCGCCCCCGTGCCGTGGTCGGGCACCACGGCCCGGCTCCTGGTCGCCCTGGTCCTCGTCGCCGGCGCCGGCGCCACCGCGGCCGGCGCCCTCCGCCTGCACGCCGCCTCCCGCCAGCGCACCCCGACCGCCGCCACTCCCCGCTGACCGTCCCGGCCTGTCTCCTTCGCTGGCCCGGCCGGCCGGCGACGGGTCAGCGCGGGGCGGGGGTGAAGCCGTACGGCAGCTCCAGCCGGTGCCGGGCGAGCAGCTCCGGGTCGGCCAGCAGGTCGGCGGTGGGGGCGTCGGCCACGATCCGGCCGGCGTCCAGGATCACCGACCGCTCGCACAGCTCCAGCGCGTACGGCAGGTCGTGGGTGACCATCAGCAGGGTCACCGGCAGGCCGCGGAGGATCTCGGCCAGTTCCCGCCGGGCGGCCGGGTCGAGGTTCGACGAGGGCTCGTCGAGCACCAGGATCTCCGGGTGCATGGCGAGCACGGTGGCCACCGCGACCCGGCGACGCTGGCCGAAGGACAGGTGGTGCGGGGCCCGGTCCCGGTGTTCGCTCATCCCGACCGCGGCGAGGGCCTCGTCCACCCGGGCGGCCAGCTCCGCGCCACGCAGCCCGAGGTTGGCCGGGCCGAACGCCACGTCCTCCGCCACGGTCGGCAGGAAGAGCTGGTCGTCCGGGTCCTGGAAGACGATCCCCACCCGGCGGCGCACCTCGGCGAGGGTGGCCCGGTCCTGGCTCACCGCCAGCCCGCCGACGCGCACGCTGCCCTCGGCGGGCGTCAGGATGCCGTTGAGGTGCAGCACCAGCGTGGTCTTGCCGGCGCCGTTCGGCCCGAGCAGCGCCACCCGCTCGCCGCGCGGCACGGTCAGGTCGACCCCGTGCAGCGCCACGTGCCCGTCCGGGTACACGTACCGCACGCCACGGACGTCCAGGCTGGGAGGTGTCGGCTGCACGACACCGATCATGTCAGCACGACGGCGGTGGCGGCGACGGCGGCCGCCAGGACCGGCACGGTGGCCGCGACCAGCCACTGCCCGGCCGTCGCCGCGCCCGCGCCCTGCCACACCGCCGGCATCCGCCCCGAGTAGCCGCGCGACAGCATCGCCAGGTAGACCCGCTCGCCCCGCTCGAACGCGCGCAGGAAGAGCGCCCCGACGCCGGCAGCGAAGCCGCGCAGCTGCCAGAGGAAGCGCGGGTCGTCGCCCCGGGAGACCCGCGCCACCCGCATCCGGCGGGCCTCGCCGACCAGCACGTCCAGGTAGCGCAGCATGAACGTGGCGATCTGGGTGAGGATCTGCGGGCAGTGCAGCCGGTCCAGGCCGACGATCAGGTCCCGGGTGGTGGTGGTCGCGGCCAGCAGCAGCGAGGCGAGCACACCCAGGGTGCCCTTGGCGAGGATGTTCCACGCCCCGTACAGGCCGTCCTCGGACAGCCGCAGGCCGAGCAGCTCGACCCGGTCGCCAGCCCCGAGGAACGGCAGCGCGACCGCGAACAGCACGAACGGCAGCTCGATCAGCGCCCGGCTGAGCAGCCAGCCGGGGCCCACCCGGGCCAGCGTCGCCACCGCCGCCACCAGCAGGGCGTACGCGCCGAACGCCCAGAACGCGGTGCGCGGGGTGGCCACCACGGCCAGGGTGAAGACCACCATCGCCACGATCTTGACCTCGGGCGGGAGCCGGTGCACCGGTGAGCCGGACTCCCGGTACAGCACGTGCGCGTGTCCAGCGCCCATCGTCGTACCGCCGCTCAGCCGGCGGTGCCGGCGCGCTGCCGCCCGGCAGCGGCCTCGCCGTCGGCGGTGTTCTCACCTTCGTTGGCGGCCGAACCCCGGCGGCGGACCAGCCAGAACGCACCGCCGGCCACGGCGAAGGTGAGCAGCACGCCGACCACCCCGGACAGCCCGGTGGAGAGGAACTCGTTGTCGAGGCCCGAGACGCCGTAGTCGGCCAGCGGGCCGCCGATCTCGTGCTCCCGCTCCGCCTGCGCGGGGCAGTTGCCGCCGGTGATGTTGTCGTCGGCGTCGAACGTGCAACCCTCACGCAGGGACGAGTCCAGCCCGTCCGGGTGCGACGAGGCGAAGTTGCTCACCACCCCGGCCAGCAGCAGGGCCACCAGCAGCCCACCGACGACGAACCCCCAGGAACGCTTCCTCACCGGACACCTCCGACGGCCGGAACGGGCGCCGCCGTGGCCGGCTTCAGGGCGCGCAGCGCGTAGACGAGGTCGGGCCGCACCTTGGCGACGGTGACCACCGTGGTCGCGGTGATCAGACCCTCGCCGATGCCGATCAGCAGGTGCGCGCCGGCCATCGTGCCGGCCAGGCCGCCCAGGTTGCCGCCCAGGTCGGTGGTGCCGCCGAGCCAGTACTGGCCGACGAAGCCCATCGCCGCGATCACCACGCTGACCAGGGCGGAGACGAACGCGGTCACGCCGAGGCCGGCCGGGGTGCGCGGCAGCACCCGCAGCAGCAGCGCGATCAGCAGGTACGCCGCGGCGGTGCCGATCACCGCCATGTTGGTGATGTTGAGCCCGAGCATGGCCACCCCGCCGTCGCCGAAGACGAGCGCCTGCACGACCAGCACCACCGCCACGCAGAGCGCGCCGACCCACGGGCCGACCAGCATCGCGGCGAGCGCCCCACCGAGCAGGTGGCCGCTGACCCCGGCGGTGAAGATCGGGAAGTTGAGCATCTGCACGGCGAAGATGAAGGCGGCGACCAGGCCGGCCATCGGGGCGAGCCGGTCGTCCAGGTCGGCGCGGCCACGCTGGACGCAGAACGTCATCGCGACCAGCGCCACCGCCGCGAACACTGCGGCGACGGGACCGTCGATGATCCCGTTCGAGATGTGCATCGCCAGGGTTTCCACGCGACCTCCCACGCGACGGCGGGGCTCTCCACGCCGGCAGGCTCAGCCTATTTCCCGCACATCGCTGTTGCCAATGTCTTGCAACAAGCCATGGTCCTGATCACGACCGCCCGGGCGCCGACGCTCGTCCTCGGCCCGACTCGCCGGGAAGGCGGCGACACACTCGCTCCGCCCCGGCCCCGCTCGCCAGCCGGCGACCCGGGGTGGCTGCCGCGCGACACCGGGCCGGTCGGCGGCACGGCGCCACCGGCTGGCCGGCCCGGGCGGCGGTAGGGTCTCAGCCATGACCGCGCCCGAGCGACTCTCTGCCGGCGACCCCGCGCCGGAGTTCAGCCTCCCCACCGACACCGGGGACACCCTCTCCCTGGCCGACCTGCGCGGCCGCAAGGTCGTGCTGTACGCCTACCCGGCGGCGATGACGCCCGGCTGCACCAAGCAGGCCTGCGACTTCCGCGACTCGCTCGCCTCGCTCCAGGCGGCCGGCTACGAGGTGGTCGGCATCTCGCCCGACAAGCCGGAGAAGCTGGCGAAGTTCCGCGAGCGCGACGCGATCACCTTCCCGCTGGTCTCCGACACCGACAAGAGCGTGCTCAGCGCGTACGGCGCCTACGGCGAGAAGCAGATGTACGGCCGCACCGTCACCGGGGTGATCCGCTCGACCTTCGTCATCGACGCCGACGGAAAGATCGAGCGCGCGCTCTACAACGTCAAGGCCACCGGGCACGTCGCCAAGCTGCGCCGGGACCTCGGGCTGGACTGAGGCTGTCGTACCGGGCCACTACGGTGCGTACGTGGTCCGGTACAAGTACACCCCCGAGGCGCTCGCCGCCGCGGCGGCCGTCGCGCGCAGCGTGACCGAGGTGATGCGGCTGCTCGGAGTGCGGGTCAGCGGCGGCTCGCACGCGCACATCAGCCGCCAGCTGAAACGCTTCGGCATCGACACCTCCCACTTCACGGGCGCGCTCAACGGCGCCGGGCGGCGCGAGCGGCGGACGACCTCCGCGCAGCTGCTGGTGCGGCTACCGGAGGGATCCCGGCGCATACCTGGCAGCCGGCTGAGGTGGGCCCTCGGCACCATCGGCGTGCCCGAGGAGTGCGAAGAGTGCGGCATCGGGCCGAGATGGCGGGGCCGGCCACTCGTCCTGCATGTCGACCACGTCAACGGCGACTTCCTCGACAACCGCCCGCCCAACCTGCGCATCCTCTGCCCGAACTGCCACTGCCAGACCGGGACCTACGCCGGGCGGAACCGACGGTTGCAGGCTGGGAGTCGAGAGGCCAAGGCCGCACCTCGATCGGCCGGGCAGCGGCGAATCCGTTCCGATTCCCAGGCGCACCTTCGAGAGCAGCAGCTTGTCGAGCTCTTCGATCGGGTGGACGCGAAAGAGCTGACCATCACGGAAGCGGCCCGCGACCTCGGTTGTTCCCGCGCCCACCTGTATCAGGTGCGTGAACGCTTGCGAGAGGCCGGCCTGGTCGCGCCACGACCCGCTGTCCACCCACCACCCGTGAGGCGGGAACTGGTGCTCAGCCAAGCGCTCGCGCATCCGGAACTCGGGCCGAAGCCACTGGCGCGTCTGCTTCGCGAGCTGCCAGGCGGATGCCATGTCAGTCACGGAACAATCTCGAACATCCTGCGGGAGGAAGGCCTCAACACCGTCGCGGCCAGACGCTCTAGACTCTCGGACGCAGGCGGGAGTGGCGGAATCGGCAGACGCGCAGGTCTTAGGAACCTGTGTCCGTGAGGGCGTAGGGGTTCAAGTCCCCTCTCCCGCACCAACGATGTGGTCGCGAGCCGGCAGGGCTGTCTCAATCGGGACATCTCTGCCGGTCACGTCGTGAGCCGGTGCTGTCGGAAGCGTCACGATCGCGGGCTGCCGAAGCACCGGCCGGGCCAGGATGGCGGGCGTGAGTCTGCGTTTCGTCCTCGACCCCGAGCTGACCCCCGAGCTGCGCGAGCGGATCGTCGCGCTCTGGGTCGACGTCAGCAACGCCGGCGGCGCCGTCGGTTTCGTAGCGCCGGTGACGGCGGCCGAGGTCCGCGCCACCGCGGACCCGACGTTCGCCGGCATCGTGGACGGCCCGGACCGGCTGCTGGTCGGCTACGTGGGCGAGCGGCTGGCCGCCGTGCTGATCTTCAGCGACAACCGGTTCGACCTGAAGGCGCACTGGTGCGTGCTGAAGCGGGTGATGGTGCACCCGGACACCCAGGGCCACGGGTACGGCGCCGCGCTGATGCGCGAGGCCGAGCGGATCGGCCGCGAGCTGGGATGGGAGGCGCTGCACGTGACGCTGCGCGACGGTCTCGGCCTGGACCGGTTCTACCGCGGCCTCGGCTACCGGGAGATCGGGCGGCTGCCCGGCGCGCTGCGCGTCGCGCCCGGCGACGACCGCGACGAGATCCTCATGTGGCTGGACCTCGTCGACCGCCGCGGCGCCGTCTGACCAGCCCGGCACCGAGCGGCTGGTCCGCCGCCGGCCCGGCCGGGGTCGGCACGGTCGACGGTCGGCTGAGCGTCACGCGCCGGCTCGACCCTCGTCCTGTCGGGTCTGCCGGCGAGTGTGCAGGTGGAGGTCGCGGAGCAGGCACACCTCGGCCAGGTGGTGGATCAGCTCGCGGTTGATGTGCAACACCAGGGCCGCCAGCGGTTGCTCGGCGTACGGCCCCTCCGCCTCCCCGCACGGGCGGGCGAGGCCGGCCTCGCCGAGGGACTCGACCCCGGCCTGCCACGTGGCGTACTCCGCGTCGAGCTGGGCCAGCGCCTCGGTGGCGGTCGCGGCGTACTCGAACGACTGGTAGTCGGTGGGGGCGCGACCGAAGTGCGCGGCGTTGCGCACCGCGAGCACGCCGACGATCACGTGCCCGAGTCGCCAGGCGATCGTCGTGAACGGCGGCGGCTCGGGCTGCGGCATCGCGAAGTCGATGGTCATCGGGCCCGATCCGGCCCGCATCGGAGCGTCGCCGGTGCCGCGGGGGCGCACGCTCCAGCAGCCGGGCACCGGCTCCCAGAGGTACTCGTCGTCGGTGAGCCCGTCGAGGCGGTCGCGCAGCTGCCTGGTCCAGTGCCAGGCGAGTTGGTCTCGGAGCAGCGGGTTCCAGGTCTGGTCGGTCATGGACCGAGCGTCCCGCGGATAGCGGACAGGAACGTTCCGTGAGCTGTGCAACGATGTGCGCGTGACCGTCGAGGGGACGACCGAGCGGGTGCTGCGGTTGCTGGCCCTGCTGCAGCGACGGCCGTCCTGGACAGCTGGCGAGCTCGCCGCCGAGCTGGGCGTCACCGACCGTTCGGTGCGCCGCGACGTGCAGCGGCTGCGCACTCTCGGCTACCCCGTGCACGCGACGGCGGGCGTCGGCGGTGGCTACCAGCTCGGCGCGGGTACCCGGCTGCCGCCGCTGCTCCTCGACGACGAGGAGGCCATCGCCACGGCGGTTTCCCTGCGGTTGGCGTCCGGTGGCACGGTCGCCGGGGCGGGCGAGGCGGCATTGCGGGCGCTGGCGAAGCTCGACCAGGTGATGCCGGCCCGGTTGCGCGCCGAGGTGCGGGCGGTGCACGGCGCCACCGAGACCCTTGTCGGCCCCGGGGTCGAGATCGACGGGGAGCTGCTGGTGACGCTCGCCCGGGCCTGCCGGGACGCCGTGCGGGTGCGGTTCCGGTACGCCGGCCGCGACGGCGGGGAGGGCGAGCGCACGGTCGAGCCGGTGCGGATGGTGACCACCGGCCGCCGCTGGTACCTGATGGCCCGGGACGTCGACCGCGACGACTGGCGCACCTTCCGGCTGGACCGGATGCGCGAGGTGATGGCGACGACGTGGCGCTTCCGGGCGCGGGAGCATCCGGATCCGGTCGCCTACGTGCAGCGGTCGGTCACCGAGGCGCCGTACCGGTATCTCGCCCGGGTGCGGCTGCACGCCGGGCCCGACCGGGTGCGGGAGCTGGTGCCGCCGCAGGTGGGGCGCGTCGAGGACGATCGCGACGGGTGGTGCGTGCTCGTCGTCGGCGGGGAGAACCTGGACTGGCTCGCCGCGCAGGTGGCCCGGCTGGGCTACGAGGCGGAGGTGTTGGAGCCGCCGGAGCTGCGGGAGGCCGCTGCCCTGCTCGCGCGCCGCCTCGCGGCGATGGCCGGGGGTGGCGCGACAGCTAGCCCGTGACCCGCCGGTCGCGCAGCAGCCGGGCGCAGCTCTCGGTCAGCTGCCGGACCGGCTCGGCGGCCTCCGGGCGGGTACGCAGCGCGTCCTCCAGCCGCACCCGCCACAGTCCGGCCTCGACCAGCAGCCGGTCGCCGTCGGTGTTCCAGCGCAGCCGGTCCCGGGTGTCCCGCAGGGACTGTTCGTAGCCGGGTCCGAGCAGGTCGCCGAGTCCGGCGCCGAGCCGGTCGAGGACGGCGTCGTCGGTCACCGCCCAGACGAGCACCCGGGCCGCGTCCCACGCCACCCGAGGTTGGTGGATCACCGCCATGTCGACTCCTTCGTCGGTGTGACCGTTTCGGCCATCATCGATCCGCGCGGGCGCCGCCGGCAAGCCCCTGAACGGCGATGCCGCGACGGCCGGTCAGCCGTCGACGCGTACCGGGTCGCCGACGGCCACGGTGCCGGTCGTCGCGGGCACGAGGTGGAGTCCGAACAGCAGCTTCTGCTCGACCTTGCGGTGCCGGGCGAGGGTGCGCAGCGGTTCCTTCCCGCGTATCCCGGTCTCCTGGTCGGTGGTGGTGACCACGCAGCGGTCGCAGTGCCCGGCGGCGCGGAAGTGGACCCCGCCGATCCGCAGCGGCCGCCCGGCCCAGCCGTCCTCGGCCCAGGCCGGGGCGCCGTCGACCACCAGGTTCGGCCGGAACCGGCTCATCGGCACGGCCTCCTCGCCGGCCTCGGCGAGCCAGTCGTTGAGCGCGGCGAGCGAGGCGGTGCTGGCCAGCAGCAGCGGGTAGGCGTCGGCGAAGCTGACCTG
This sequence comes from Micromonospora sp. S4605, assembly GCF_003176715.1. Lineage (NCBI taxonomy): Bacteria > Bacillati > Actinomycetota > Actinomycetes > Micromonosporales > Micromonosporaceae > Micromonospora > Micromonospora sp. S4605. The sequence goes on along the minus strand of NZ_QGSW01000311.1, from coordinate 40,806 downwards.
GTCGCCGGTGTCGTACTCGCGGTCGCCGGCGGGGATGTGCCGGGTCGGTTCGGCCAGCCAGACCAGCCGGACCGGCTGGCCGAGCAGCCCGCTGAGCCAGCCGTCGGCCGCCGGCCCGGCGGGCAGCGCCGGGACCGGCAGCTTCCGGTTGCGGAAGGTCCGCACCGCGACCGGTGCGCCGCCGGCCGGCTCGGGCACGTCCAGATCGGGCCGGTCCGGCGCGCGCAGCAGCAGGCCGCCGTCGCGGACGGTGGCGCGCAGGGCGACCAGGCGGGTGCTCTCCCGCTGGGTGACGCCGACGCCGGCGGCGTCGACCACCATCCAGCGTCGGTCGCCGGCCAGGCCCCACGGTTGCACCCGCGCGTCGTCGTGGTCGCGCCGGTGACAACCCTTGACCGGGTACGTGTGGATCCCGCTCAGCCGCATCCGGTCACCATGCCACGCCGATGCCGTCGCCCGGGTACCAGTGGTTGGCCGGGGTCTCCCGGTAGGCGAGGAACCGGCGGCCGGTGCGTTCGGCGTGCTCGGCGAGGACGTTGGTGGCGGTGACGTTGTCGGTGAGCAGCAGCGCGTTCGGCGCCAGTTTGCTCTCCACGGCCTCGAACTCGCGCCGCTCGTGGGCGCGGCTGTGGTCGCTGTCGTGCAGGAAGAGGTCCACCGGCCGGTCCAGCGCGGCGATGGAGGCGATCGAGTCGCCGATCACCAGGTCGACCACCTCGGACCAGGGGGCGGTGCGGGCCAGGTAGCCGGCCTCGGGGTTGATGTCCAGCGAGGTGACCCGGCCGGGGTGTCCGTCGGCGGCGTTGCGCAGCAGCGCGGCGGCGAGCACGCAACTGCCGAGTCCCTTGTCGACACCGGTCTCCACCACGTGCTCCGGCCGGGTGGCCCGGACGATGGCGTACCAGCCGATCCGGCGGGCGTAGCGGACCTGCTTGTCGGCGAGGCCGCGACGGGCGGCGCCGGCGGTGGCCTGCTGGATGTGCTGGCGCAGGGTGTCGTCGGACTCGATCTCGTCGAGGTACGCGCGGACCTGCTTGACCGGGATGTCGCAGACCACGCTGACGAACCAGGCGAGGTGGTGCCGGCTCAGCTTGGTCAGGTCGTAGGTGTAGTTGTGATGTTCGCGCGACGTGAGCAGCCAGCGCGCCGAGGTGCGCAGCACCTTGGCGTCGTGGCGGGCGACCCGGGCCAGCCGCTTGGGGAAGGCGGCCACCGGGGCGAGCGGGGTGCGGGCGATGGCCCGTCGGAGCTTCGTTGCGTCCACCGGAGCGTTGTACCAGCCCGAGGGAAACGGTGGGTGTGAAAGTTTTCATTCACGGGCCGGGCTCATCGGCACGAACGGTGGGTACGCGAGCCGGAACCGGAATCAGTAGCATCGCGCCATGCGCCATCGCCAGGAGTACGCGGAGCCCGAGACCCGGTTCTTCGACGAGCAGCCAGCGCCGGAACAGACCGAGCAGCCGCGGCCGCGGCGGCGCCGGTGGCGCAAGGTCGCGCTGATCACCTTCCTGGTGCTGGCGCTGCTCGGCGGCGGAACGGCGATCGCCGGCGGACTCTACCTCCGTTCGGTCGAGTCGGACATCGACCGGGTCGACGCCTTCAGTGGCGTACCGGAGGCGGAGCGGCCACAGGCGGTCGCCAAGGGCGCCTTGAACATCATGATTCTGGGCAGCGACTCGCGCGACCCGGAGAACACCACCGGCTCGCGGACCGACACCATCATCGTCGCGCACCTGCCGAAGGACCGGTCGAGCGCGCAGCTCATCTCCATCCCCCGGGACACCTGGGTGCCGGTACCGCGGTCGAAGGACGGTAGCCACGGCGGGCGGGATGCCAAGATCAATGCGGCCTACGCCTGGGGCGGGGTACCGCTGATGGTGCAGACCGTGGAGAAGTTCACCGGCGTTCGGATGGACCACGTCATGATGATCGACTTCGCCGGGTTCAAGGAGATCATCGACGCGTTGGGCGGCATCGAGGTCGACGTGGAGAAGACGTTCACCTCGATCCACCCCCCGAAGCGCACCTTCCAGAAGGGCGTACAGCGGATGGACGGTGAGGCGGCGCTGGACTACTCGCGGCAGCGCCAGCAGTTCGCCGACGGCGACTTCGCCCGCATCCGGCACCAGCAGCAGGTGATCAAGGCGATCCTGGACAAGGCGGTCTCCGGGGGCATCGTCACGAACCCGGCCCGGCTCAACTCGTTCGTCAAGGCCACCTCCAGCGCCGTCTCCGTGGACGAGAAGATGTCGTTGATCAGCATGGCAACGGACCTGCGCGGGCTGCGTGGCGGCAACCTCACCTTCCTGACCAGCCCGACGAAGGGCACCGGTCGGGTCGGCACCGAGAGCGTCGTGTTCGCCAACACGGAGAAGGTCGGGCCCTTCTACGACGCGGTCCGTCGCGACGCGGTGCCCGAGATCCTGTCCGCCGCAAAGTAGGACGATGGACTGGCCTGTCGGCTGTGGTGGCAGGGCCGGACCGGTCGTATCCTGCGGTCGCCCTTTGAGTCGTGACACGTGACCAGGGGCTTCACGGGGGAAGGGTCAACCATGTCAAGTCAGCCGGCGACGCGCCCTGCCGCACCCACGCCGCACCTCGGCGATGTGGCGCAACGAACGGCCACGCCGCTACACAACGCCTTTGTTGGCCAGGATTCCCTGGTGCCGGCCGGTCCGCAGACCGACGACCGGGAGGCCGATCTGCGCTCCGGCCTGGACACGACAGCGGTCCTGCCGTACGCCAAGTCCCGGGCGGCGTCCGGGACGAGCTGGCTACGCGCCTGGATGATGACGCTCCCCATCGACGTCGCCGCGCTGGTCGCGCCGCTGGTGCTGTCTCAGAACTACTGGCGTGGGACGCTGGCCAACGCCGTGCTCACCGTGGCCATCTTCGCGGCCGGCGGGCTCTACCGGGCGCGCCGGCACGTGAGCATCCTCGACGAGCTGCCGAGCCTCTGCGGGCGACTGCTGGCCTCGGCCGCGGTCGTGGCCATCATCGCGGCGGAGCGGCACTCCTCGGTGGAGTACGTCGGCGGGTTCATGCGGGGCGTGGCGCTGTCGGCGGTGCTGGTGATCCTCGGCCGGACGGTCAGCAGGTCGCTCACCAAGCTCGTCCGCAAGCGCCGGTGGGTGGAGCACAACGCCATCATCATCGGCAGCGGGCCCATCGGGCTCGAGCTCGCCCGGCTGCTGCGCCGCTACCCCCAGTACGGTCTGCGGTTCGTCGGGTGCGTCGACGTCCCGTCGCGCCAGGGCACCGGGGTGCTGCCGATGAGTGGCACCCTGGACGACCTCGAACACCTGATCCGGCTGGTGGACTGCGACGTCCTGGTCATCGCCGACCCGGACTGCCCCGAGTCCGCGCTCATGGAGACCCTGCTACAACCGCGCAGCTCCTCCTGCGACCTCTGGGCGGTGCCGCGACTGTGGGGCTCCCGCTCGCACGGCGGGTACCCGGACCACATCGGAGCCATCCCGATCATCAAGATCGGCGACATCTCCCTCTCCGGCCCGCGGTGGGCCATCAAGCGGGCCTCCGACGTGCTGTTCGCCGCGGTCGCGCTGATCGTGCTGAGCCCGCTGCTGCTGCTCTGCGCCATCGCGACGTTCATCGACGGCGGCCCTGGCATCTTCTTCTACCAGGAGCGGATCGGCCGGTACGGAAAGCCGTTCAAGGTCATCAAGTTCCGGTCGATGCGGCCGGTGAACGAACAGGAGTCCCAGACGAACTGGTCGATCGCGAACGACAAGCGGGTCGGTCCGATCGGCCGGTTCATGCGTCGCACCTCGCTGGACGAGCTGCCCCAGCTGTGGAACATCCTGCGCGGCGACATGAGCGTGGTCGGCCCGCGGCCCGAGCGGCCGTACTTCGTCGAAAAGTTCTCCGCCGAGTACCCGACCTACGCGGCTCGCCACCGGGTGCCCGTCGGGCTCACCGGGCTAGCGCAGGTCAGCGGCCTGCGGGGCGACACCCCGATCTCCGACCGGGCGCGGTTCGACAACTACTACATCGAGAACTGGTCGCTCTGGCTGGATGTCAAGGTGGTGCTGCGCACCGTGACCGAGGTGTTCCGCGCCGGGGGTCGTTGACCCGGCGGTCCGCCGGCGGCGCACGGGCACCGACCCTCGGCGAGGGCCGAGGATCGGTGCTCCGGGATCTCACATTCGCGCCGCCGACGATCGGTAGAGCCCTTCCCGGCCCCGGTCGGCAACCTCGCCGTCACGCGGCTCGCCGGCGGTCACGAGAGCAGGCTCGGTCGCGGGCGCAGGCGCCGTCACGGGCGCGGGCTCGGCCACGGCCACGGCCACGGGCGCAGGCTCGGCCGCCCGCGGCGTGGGCACGCGCGCGGCAGGTCCGGCGAGCGCGGCATCGGCCGCGCGAATGCTGTCGAGCGAACGGAGCAACGCCCGCCGCAACCGCTTCGCGGCCGGGCGTTCGACCAGCCGGTGCACGAGGTACGCGAGCAGCAACAGCCCGGCGATCGTCGCCCCCAGCAACGCCCACGCGGGAAGGTACGGCCGGGCCGCGGCGATGACGGTCAGGCCGATCTGCGCGTGCAGCAGGTACAGCGGGTAGGTGAGGGCGCCGGCGGTGGTGAGCCATCGCCACCGGACGCGGTCGGCCTTACCGTTCGCGATGACCGCCATGACGACGAAGAAGACCGTGACGCAGCCGGCCGCGGGCAGGAAACTGCTCGTGTCGTACGTGTCGATCTCGCCCCACAGGCGGGAGATGGCGATGATCCACGAACCGCCGACGATGCCCCACAGCAGGGCGTTCGCCCCGAACCGGTACATCAGGTAGAAGGCGATTCCGGCGATGAAGTACTGGGCGTAGCCGCGCCCGAGGAACATGGAGACGGCGGCGTTGTTCGCCCACGGGGCGGCCAGTGACGCCAGCGTCCACAGCGCACAGAACGCCACCACGCGCCGGACGGTCACCCCACGCGCCACCACCACGAGGGCGAACAACACGTAGAACAGCAGCTCCACGGAGAGCGTCCAGTAGGCCTGCTCGACGTCGGGGACACCCATGAGCGACTGCAGCATGGTCATGTTGACCAGGACGTGGGTCCAGTCCCGGTGCGTGGCGAAGACCGGAAACAGGACGAGGACCGTGGTGGTCGCCACCACAGCGAACCAGTACGCGGGGTAGAGCCGCACCACCCGGGCGACCGCGAACTCCCCCACGGTGCGGCCCCAGCTGCTCATGCAGATGACGAAGCCGCTGATGAGGAAGAACATCTCCACCCCGAGCCAGCCGTACGCCGCCGCGCCGGCCAGCCCGGGGAAGAGTTCACCGGTCGACGCCCGCCAGGCGTCGTCGCGCACGCCCTCCCCGTGCAGGAGGTGGTACACGACGACCATCAGCGCGGAGAGCAGGCGCAGACCGTCGAGCACGACGAGGCGGTCGTGCCCGCCACGCCGGACGGCACCGTGAGACTCCATGGCCTTCCTCACTAGGTCGAGCGGCCCGGTGGTCCGCGACGAGCGCCGACGACGGGGCGACGCGGCAAGCTACCGACGAAACTGCTCAGGGTGCGGCCACACGGCTGCGTACGCCTTGGCGAGCTGCTCACGCACCGCGTTCGAGCTGTGGAAGTCCAGTGCCCACCGCTTGCCGGCGGCAGCGAGCCGCTGGCCCCTGGCCGGGTCGGTGAGCACACTCGTCAACTCGTCCACCCAGGCCTGCGCGTCCGCTCCCACCACGACCTCGTGATCGTGCCGTACCCCCGCCCTGCGGGCAACCTCCGGCGTGGTCACCGTGGGAACACCCGCCGCCAGGGCCTGGATCAGCTTCATCTGCACACCCGTACCGCGCCAGACCGGGACGATGGCCGCCGAGGCCGGCGAGTAGTAGGGGGCGACGTCGGGGACGTTGGCGTGGATCTCGACACCATTGCCACGGAAGGCCTGGACGGAGGCGGGAGGGTTGGTCCCGACGATGTCGAGTACGGCGTTCGGGACCCGCCTCTTCACCTCGGACCAGCAGTTCCTGAGGAACCACAACAGCCCGTTGACGTTCGCCTCGTAGGTCAGCCTCCCGACGAAGAGCACCCGCGGCTCCGCCGCCCGCGGGGTCGCGTCCTCCGGGTGGTCGTACGGGCTTCGCACGACGTACGTGTTCGGCCGCTCCTCGCCCGGCTCGAAGGGCGCCGACACCATCAGCGGCACCTGGTGGGCCACCAGGGCGTCCTCCCGCGCCTGCATGCGGGGCGCCTCGATCCTGCCCACCAGCTTCCACTTCGGGCCGGCGGTCTGGGCGAGCTGGCTGTAGTACTCGCTGCGGAACTCGTCGAGGTCCACGATCACCGGCACCGGCGCGCACCGCTCCACCAGGTGCACCGTCCGGAAGACGTTGAGGTGCACGACGTCCGGCTGCCACTGCCGGATCTCGCTGGCGAGCGCGGCCGTCAGCTCGGGCACGTCGGCGTAGGCCTGCTGGAGTGACGTGCCGGTCGGCAGCGCCGTGGCACAACGGAGCATCGACGTGATCCGGTTACGCGGCACCAGCACGGTGGACTCCACGGGCAGTTCCTGGGCCTGCCGCACCTCCTCGTCCGAGCTGGTCAGGCCGAGGAAATGGATCTGGTGGTCCCGGGCGAGAATCTCGAGCAGGGCCAGACTCCGCGGGCGGATCTTCGAGGGGATCCAGGGAGCGACGAAAAGAATCTTCATAGCGGAAGTCTCCTGAGGGCGCGGGCCGAGAACTTGTCCATCGCGGTGCCGTACTTGTCGCAGTATGCAACCAGGCCCGAGCGGTACAGCCGGTTCTTGCCGACCGCACTGGTGCTCGTACTCTCCCGGTGCATGGCCCATGCGGTCCCGACCGACACGACGCGCCACCCGGCGTCGCGCAGCCGCCTGCAGAGGTCGACATCCTCGAAGTAGAGGAAGAAGGAGGGGTCGAATCCGTTGATCTCGCGGAATGCGGTGGCCCGGACCAGCATGCAGAAGCCAGACACCCAGGCGACGTCCGCCGCCGCCGCCGGCCCACCCTTGTCGAGGTAGTCCAGCATGGGAAGCCGGCTACGGAGCCGCTGCGACCTGGCGAGTCCCCGCTTCACGCGGTCCGGAACCATGTGGTCGACGCGCAACGCGGCGAGCCATTCCTTGGCCAGACTCACGTCCGGGCCCGCCGAGATGCCCGGCTCGCCGTCCGCGTACCGCATCTGCGGTGCGACGACTCCGATCTTCGCGTCGTCCTGAAGCGCCCGCACGAGTTCCGCGTACGACTCGGGCGTGAGCGCGGCGTCCGGGTTCAGCAACAGGTACGCCTCGGCGTTGGGAAACTGCTCCACCGCCGCGTTGATCGCCTTACCGAACCCCACGTTGGACGAGCGGATGACGTGCGGGGTGTACCGTGCCGCCAGTTCGACACTGTCGTCGGAGGACGCGTTGTCCACCACCACGATGTCGGCGACGGGTAGTTCACGTAGGCTGCCCAGGCTCATGGGCAGGTCTCGGGCAGAGTTGTGGGCAACGACGACAGCTACTGTCTTCACACTTCGCTCGCGATCCTGGGAGTCATCGGTCACGCCGCCGACCTCGAGTGCCCGGCCGGCTGCGGCACGACCGGCATCGCCTGGTCGCTCCGCAGCACGGCATCACCCACGACGAGCAGCGACGCGTGCTTGAAGAGATAGGTCAGGGACACCGCCGCGGCCGCGCCGACCGCACCGAACAGCGCCGCGCCGCCGGCCACCGTGACGAGAAGCGCGACGGCGCTCACCACGCCGATCTTCGCCACCAGCGCTCCGCGGCCCACGCCCTGCAGCACGGCACCGCAGGGCGAACTCGCGCAGAACGAGGGCACCCCGGCGAGCATCACGGCGATGACCACGCCGGCCTTCGCGTAGACCTCGCCGAACAACAGTTCCGCCAGCCATGGCGCGGCGGCCATCCCGGCGGCGCTGATCGCGCCGACCAGGAGTACCACTGCGAGGTTCATCCGCCAGAAGAGCCGCCGTGCGTCGCTGGCCTGAGCGGTCGCCGAATGCGGCACCAGCACGGTGCTGAGCGCGGACGGGATCGACACGAACGGTGAGAAGATGCGGGACGCGGCGGCGTACAGTCCCGCGCCGGCACCCGGCGCGACCAGCGAGACGACCGTCGCGTCCAGGACCCGCGCCTGCGCTGAGACGTTGCTGACCAGGTACGCCCGCGAGTCCAGCACCGCTCGCCACACGTCGGCGGCGGCGGCCGAGCCGGCGACCCGGACCACCAGACGCACGTGGACCTGCCCCAGCACCGACGCGACCAGCAAGCCGTACGCGAGCGAGGCGAAGGGTTCGCCGCCGAGGTTGACGGCGGCCACGAAGATCGCGACCTGCACGGCCTTCCGGCCCAGGATCGACACGACCGCGTGCCCCATCCGGCCGTCGGCGATCGCCAGCGACAGCATCGTCTCGACGTTCTTGTCCAGCATCCAGCCGGCCGCGAGGAGCACGGTGATCCACGGCGCCATGGTGCCGGCGGTGAGGCCGAGGCCGATCGCCGCCGCGACGACCAGGCCACCGATCGTGGTGAGGACGTTCAGGCGCAGGCCCGCGCTGACGGCGGTGTCGTGCCCGAGTGCCCGCCACCGCAGGAGGGCGGTCGAGACGCCCGCGTCCGCCACGACGGCCAGGAAGGCCACCGCGCCGAAGTACCCGCCGAAGGCACCGAAGCCCTGCGGGTCCACGTACCGTGCCAGGAGCACCATCGCGACGGCCTGCAGCCCGCTGCCGGCGATGCGGGAGGCGGCCAGAGCCGAGGCTCCGCCCATCACCCCACGCACGTTCGGCCGCCGGGAGGAACCCGCCGGATCGCCCGAGGCGGCCGGGCCGCGCGGCATTTCCGGCCCACCATCGGAGGCCCCGCCTGCCCGGTTCGCGCTCCCGTGGCCGTCGGGCGTCGGGGCGTCGCCGCCCCGGGCACCGCGCCGTCGGTCCTGGTGCTGGTGGTCCTCCACCAGCCACACGGTCGCCACTCCCAGGACGAGGAACCACAGCGGAAGCATGGACTCGGCCACGACGCCGTACGTGGTCGCCACGATCCCGAAGTAGGCCACCGTGAAGGTGAGACAGAACGCCGGCAGGAGGGTCGGCCGGAAGACGCCCTTCCACACAGACAGCACGGCCAACGCCGAAGCCGGCGTGAAGAGGACGACCGCGCCCGGTATGCCCAGTTCGACAGCGGCGAGCAGGATGCCGTTGTGCACCGGAACCCCTTGCGCCACGATCGGATCGATCCGGCCGACGACCTCCACGTAGTTGTTGGGGCCGACGCCCCACCACGGTTTGCTGGCCAGGAACTGCAGTGCGCTGGACAGGAGCTGTGCCCTGGCGCCGCCGGCCGGGTCGGCGATCATCCGGAGGATGAACACGGGGGCCGCCGCCAGCACGCCGATGCCGAGCAGTACGAGCCCGATGACCGTCTGCCGGCGGCCGCGGCCGGTACCGACCTCCGCCATGCCCCGCCTGCGCAGCATCAACTCGCCCATCACGATCAGCATCAGGACCGCCAGCAGTCCGGTCCGGCTGCCGGTCAGTGCGGTCGTCGCGAGCGCGGCGGCGGGCACTCCGTACCGCCCGACGATCGCGGGAAGCTGAAGCCGGCCGAGGCCGAGGCGGCTGTCCGGCCCGGTCGTCAGGTAGTAGAGGGCGAGCACCAGCACGATGGCCTTCGCGAGGTTGACCGGGTGGTTCAACGTCCCGTTGGTCCGGTCACCGAGGAAGCGGGCCGCTTCCACGGTCCCCATGGGGTTGAGCGGTACACCGAGCCGCTGGAGAACCGCGCAACCGAACTGGGCCGCGATGACCCCGGCGGAGGTCAGTCTGAGCGCCGGAACGGCGGACCGGTGCATGGCGAACAGACATCCCACCGCGAAGGCGAGCGGCGCGGACAGATACTGCACCGCTCCGACCAGTTCGCGGGTGGAGGCGCCGCCGCGAACCACCATGCCGATGCCGATGCACAAGGCCAGCGCACCGATCCCGGTGGCCAGGACCGCCACCCAGCGCAACCGCCGCCACGTCGTCGCCAGCAGCACGAGGGAGGCGACGACGAGTGCGATCAGCCAGCTCGATGGCGCGAAGACCGGGATGGCGATGCCGACGTGCCACGGCACGTCGCCCTGACCGAAGGTCTTGGGTAGCAGGGCGAGGCAGGTCACCGAGACAGCCGCACTCAGGGCTACCGGCCATCCGGTGCGAGCGATGGCTGAGGCCGACGAACCGGTCTTTTCCGCTACCGTCCGGCCCACTGGCGTACTTCCGCGCCCTCGTCGGGCCCCGTACGGCGTCGCCGTGGCTGCCGCACGCCGGCCGCCACGGCCTTCACGAGCCCGGCAGCCATGGCCCCGCACGCGTAGCCCACGGCGGCTGCGCCCGGTCGCCCGACCCGCAGTCCTTCCGAGAAGACCCCCGCCATCCCGCGCATCGTGCCCTGGCGGCGGGCATACGTCATGACCGACCCCAGGTAGTAGTCGCCCCGGTCGCGCGGGGTCGACGAGCTGAGGTACTCGCGCGCCCAGTTGAGCTCGCGGGCCAGCGAGATCGAGCGCGAAATCCCATCGCCGATCGCGTCGTACCTGGTCAGCGCGTCGTTCAGCTGCCGGACCACCAGCCCGGGCACGTTGCGGGAGAGTTGCAGGAGCCAGGTCAGGTCCTGGTGCAGACTCAGCTCTTCGTCCAGGGGCACGGTCATCGGAAGCGACCGCGGGAAGAGGAGCGTGGAGGACGGGAGGAACGCCTGCCCGCGTTGGACCCGGTGCCGCCGCAACAGGTTGTTCTCCAGGCTGCGGCTGGGGTCGTAGGGCGCACGGGGCCAGGTCTCGGAACCGTGTTCGAAGTCGACCACCACCCTGGTGGACGAGATCCACGTCGACGACCCGGCGAGGCCGGCCTCGGCGATGTCCCGGACCTGGCGCTCGATCTTCGTCGGATGCCAGAGGTCGTCATCGTCGAGGAATGCGACCAGGTCTCCGGCGCACCTCCGGACACCGGCCATGCGGGCGGCGTTCCCGTTCCGGCGCTCGAGGTAGCGCATCAGCCGAACGCGTGGATCGTCGGGAACGTCCGCATCGGCCTCGGAGTTGAGCACCACGTGGACCTCGGTGACCGGATGCGTCTGCCCGAGCACGGATTCGACGGCTCGGCGAAGTCCCGGCTTGCCGACCGAGGGGATGACGACGCTGACGGCGGGACGCCACGTCGCGGATCGCGTCGGCACTGTGGGATCCACCCGACCCTTCCAAACCAGTTTCGCTACGACGGAACCGCAACGCGCTCAGCTCGCTGCCGACCGTACGCGGGCACCACATGTTACAGAGCGCTGGCCTCGGGCGATGCCCCCGGACCGCACCCCTTCCGCCGGCGGGATCGCCGCCGGCACGCCTTACAGGGACAGCGTCGCCCGGATGCCGTTGGCCACCTTGCGCACCTCACTGACCTGCGCCCCGGTCGCGGTCATGCGGATGACGACCTGGCGGTCGATCACGCCGTCGGGGGTGCTCCGCCACCAACCGATCACCACCAGTCCGTATCGGTCCTTCCCGTTGATCTGCGAGGTCTCGGCGAAGGTCACGTTCCCGGCCTGGACCCACTGCAGGCCCCACGCCTCCTCGGCCTTGCGGTACGCGGCCTGCACCTCTTCGCCACAGGGCTTCGGGCAGTTCCGGACGATGACCTCCCCGCCGACCTCCGGGACACCGGGACGCGAGATGCCGCAGAGATACCTGGCGAACCCGGGGCCGCGCTGCCGCGCGTCGCAGGCCCACGACTCGGGCACCTTGAACGTGAAGCCCAGGCCGGCCGGACTCTCCGCCCTGACCCGGTCGGTGTCGGCGAACTGCGGCTCAGCGGGCCAGGATCCCGGCTTCGGCGGTTCGACACCGGGGTTGCGCGGTGCGCCCGTGGGGAAGGCGACCGGCTCAGGGCTGCTGGGCACGGTCGCGCTGGGGGACGGGCTCGACCCGGCCGCGGGCGTCCGGTCGCCGGACTGCCAGGCGAAGAAGCCGACACCCGCGCCGAGCGCCACGACCACCGCGACCGCGACGCCGACCCACAGGCCGGTGCGTCGGGGCCGCGTCGGCGCGACCGACCTCAGTGCGGGATAGCTCGTCGTGTCCGCCGTCTGCCACTGCGACGGGGAATGCGGCTCGGACGACGGTGGAACCGATACGGGAGAGGGTGGCGTCGACACCGGCCACTCCGCGCCCGAGGTGGGTCCGTGGTCCTCCGGAGTCTCCTCGACAGGTGCCGTCGAGTGCTGCTGCCCGCCGTCGGCGGGCGTTGCACCGTGCTGCACCGGCGCCGCTGCCGAGGTCGGGTGGTACTCCAGGTCGAGGGCGACGAAGATCTGCTCGGCTCTGGTGCCACTGTCGGCCGCGTAGGTGACCCACGGCTCCGGGGCGGAGAAGTCGGCGTGCAGGAAGTTCGGGCGGCCGTCCCGCCCCTTGAGGGCGTTCGCGGTGGAGGCGAAGGCCTCCCTCCAGCGCTGGTCGGCGGCGACGGGCGCGTCCAGGACGGCGACCGTCACGGCCCGGCCCTGGGCATCGACGGCCGACCAGACCTTGCCTACTTGACACGACCCCAGCATCTGGAGGAATTGGAACGGAGTGCCTGGCTGCATTACCCACCCTCTTCGGAGGTCACCGAGTGGATACTAGCGACCGGGCACCGACCGGTAACCGCCCGCTTGGTCAACGTTGAGACCGCACGGCAAGATTGCTTCCTGTGGGGTTGAGACGCTGGCTCGCTGCCGCATTCATGGTTCCGCTCCTGGCAGGCTGCGGGTCGTCCGGCGATGGCGACGCCGCACTGGGTCCGGTGGCCGCTTGGCACAACCCGGTGACGCCGGGCACCACCGGGACCATCGACCGGGACGGCCGGCCGTTCCAGCTGCACGTGCCGGCCGGGTACGACCCCGCCAGGAAGTTCCCCCTCGTCGTGCTGCTGCACGGCTACGGGTCCAGCGCCACCCAGCAGGAGCGGTACTTCGACCTCACCCCCGAGTCCGACCGCCGCGGTTTTCTCTACGCGATCCCGGACGGCACCGTCGACCGGGACGGCAAGAGATTCTGGAACGCGACCGAGGCCTGCTGTGACTTCCACGACAGTGGGGGGGACGACGTGGCGTACCTCGAAGGGCTCCTCGACACCGTGGAGTCGACGTACTCGGTCGACCCCGCACGGGTCTACCTGGTCGGCCACTCCAACGGTGGCTTCATGGCCTACCGGATGGCCTGTGAACGCTCGGTGCGGATCACCGCGATCGTCTCGCTCGCCGGCGCCGTCGACAACGACACGTCACTGTGTACACCCCAGCGGGCGGTCAGTGTCCTGCAGATCCACGGCACCGCCGACCCGACCATCAGGTTCGACGGCGGTGTGAACGGCGGCCACCCGTACCCGTCGGTCGACACCACGCTCGCCACCTGGCGGCGCATCAACGGCTGCTCCCCGCAGGCCGACACCTCCGCCCCGCCGCTGGACCTCGAACCCCGGCTGCCCGGGGCGGAGACCGGAGTGACGATCTACTCCGTCGGCTGCCGCGACGCCACCCGGGTCGTCCTGTGGGACATCCGCGGCGGTGGCCACACGCCCACGTTCAGCACGAACTTCGGCCCGGCCGTCATCGACTTCCTCTACGCGGGGCCGCCCCGACCCTGACCCACGCCCCCCGGTCGCAGCGGGCGTGCGCGCTGGTCCGCCGCTGTTCCTCGTGTCGGGGCACGTCACGGTGCCGCCCACCGGCGGGGACCACCTTGTGTCTGAATAATTTCATGCATAGTCTCAGCTCGTGAATGAAGCCGTGCTGGACCTGTTCCACGGGGTCCGGCTCACTCCCACCCAGCGCCGGATCGCGCACTGCCTGGTGCAGCACGCCCCGGCCGCGGCCTACCTGTCGGCCGCCGAGGTGGCCGAGCTGGCCGGGGTCAGCCAGCCGTCGGTCACCCGGTTCGCGGTCGCGCTCGGCCACGACGGCTACCCGGCGCTGCGCCGTCGGCTGCGCGAGCTGACCGCCGCCACCACCGCCGGGCCGGACGGCGCCGGCAACGAACTCCAGCAGGCGGTACGCGCCGAGATCGGCAACCTGGACCGGCTGGCCGGGCAGCTCACCGACCGGGGGCCGGTCGCCGAGAGCGGCCGGCTGCTGGCCGCCAGCCGCCCGCTGCCGGTGCTCGGCCTGCGGGCCGCCGCGCCGCTGGCCGCGTACTTCGCCTACTTCGCCGCCAAGGTGCACCCCGACGTGCGGGTGCTCGACGACGGCGGCAGCCTGCTCACCGACCGCCTGGAACAGGCCGCCGAGGCCGGGGCGTCCGCCCTGCTCGCCTTCGTGCTCCCCCGCTACCCCCGGGAGACCCTGGACGCGCTGCGCGAGGCCCGGGCCGCCGGCCTGCGCGTGGTGGCGATCACCGACTCGCCGGTCAGCCCGGCCGCCGAGCACGCCGACGTGGTGCTGCCCGCCGCGGTCGGCGCGCAACTCGTGTTCGACCTGCACACCGCCCCGATGACGCTGGCCATGGTGCTGCTCCAGGCGATCTGCGACGCCGCACCGGCCGAGACCCAGCGCCGGCTGGAGGCGTTCGAGGCGTCCGCCGCCCGCCGTCAGTTGTTCCTCGGCTGAGAGGAGACCGAGATGTCCCAGGTTGTCCGCGCCGCACGTGGCGCCGAGCGTACCGCCCGTGGCTGGCCGCAGGAGGCGGCGCTGCGGATGCTGATGAACAACCTCGACCCCGAGGTGGCCGAGCGCCCCGACGACCTGGTGGTCTACGGCGGCACCGGGAAGGCCGCCCGGGACTGGCCGTCCTTCCACGCGCTGGTCCGTACCCTGACCGACCTGCGCGACGACGAGACCATGCTGGTGCAGTCCGGCCGGCCGGTGGGGGTCATGCGCACCCACGAGTGGGCGCCCCGGGTGCTGCTGGCCAACTCGAACCTGGTGGGCGACTGGGCCACCTGGCCGGAGTTCCGCCGCCTCGAACAGCTCGGCCTGACCATGTACGGGCAGATGACCGCCGGTTCGTGGATCTACATCGGCACCCAGGGCATCCTCCAGGGCACCTACGAGACGTTCGCCGCGGTGGCCGCCAAGCGGTTCGGCGGGACGCTGGCCGGCACGCTGACGCTCACCGCCGGCTGCGGCGGCATGGGTGGCGCCCAGCCGCTGGCCGTCACCATGAACGGCGGCGCCTGCCTGATCGTCGACGTGGACCGCAGCCGGCTGGACCGGCGGATGCACGACCGCTACCTCGACGAGATCGCCGACGACCTGGACGACGCGGTGGCGCGGGTGCTGGCCGCGAAGCGGGAGCGCCGGGCGCTGAGCGTCGGCGTGGTCGGCAACGCCGCCGTGGTCTTCCCCGAGCTGCTGGTCAAGGGCGTCGAGATCGACATCGTCACCGACCAGACCAGCGCGCACGACCCGCTGTCGTACCTGCCGGTGGGGGTCGAGCTGGCCGACGCCCGGGACTACGCGGCGGCGAAGCCGGCCGAGTTCACCGACCGGGCCCGGGCGTCGATGGCCCGGCACGTGGCGGCGATGGTCGGCTTCGCCGACGCCGGCGCCGAGGTCTTCGACTACGGCAACTCGATCCGGGGCGAGGCGAAGCTCGGCGGCTACGAGCGGGCCTTTGACTTCCCCGGCTTCGTGCCGGCGTACATCCGGCCGCTGTTCTGCGAGGGCAAGGGCCCGTTCCGGTGGGCGGCGCTCTCCGGCGACCCGGCCGACATCGCCGCCACCGACCGGGCCATCCTCGACCTGTTCCCGGAGAACGAGTCGCTGGCCCGGTGGATCCGGATGGCCGGCGAGCGGGTCGCCTTCCAGGGCCTGCCGGCCCGGATCTGCTGGCTCGGCTACGGCGAGCGGGACAAGGCCGGGGTGCGGTTCAACGAGATGGTCGCCGCCGGCGAGCTTTCCGCGCCGGTGGTGATCGGCCGGGACCACCTGGACTGCGGCAGCGTGGCCAGCCCCTACCGGGAGACCGAGGCGATGGCCGACGGCTCCGACGCGATCGCCGACTGGCCGCTGCTCAACGCGCTGGTCAACACCGCCAGCGGGGCGTCCTGGGTGTCCATCCACCACGGCGGCGGGGTGGGCATCGGCCGGTCCATCCACGCCGGGCAGGTCTGCGTCGCCGACGGCAGCGCGCTCGCCGGGCAGAAGATCGAGCGGGTGCTCACCAACGACCCGGCGATGGGCGTCATCCGGCACGTCGACGCGGGCTACGACGACGCCCGCGAGGTCGCCGCCCGCACCGGCGTGCGCGTCCCGATGGCGGAGGGATGAGCGTGTCCGACGACCTGGTCGGCCGGTTCCGCGCGCTGTGGAACGAGATCGCGCCGGTCGGTCGGGACGGGCGCACCGGCGGCTACCTGCGCTACGCGCTGACCGAGCCGGAACTGCACCTGCGCGCCTGGTTCCGCGACCAGGCCGGCCGCCGGGACATGCCGGTCACCGACGACGGCAACGGCAACCTGTTCGCCTGGTGGGGTGACCCGGAGGCGGGCGACGCGGTGCTGACCGGCAGCCATTTCGACTCGGTGCCGCACGGCGGGGCGTACGACGGGCCGCTCGGCATCGTCAGCGCGTTCCTCGCCGTGGACGCGCTGCGGGCGGCCGGCGTGGCGCCGGTCCGACCGCTGGTGGTCGCCGCGTTCGTCGAGGAGGAGGGCGCCCGGTTCGGCGTACCCTGCCTGGGCTCCCGGCTGCTCACCGGCGAGTTGGCGCTGGAGCGCGCGGCCGGGCTGCGCGACGCCGCCGGGGTGAGCTTCGCCGAGGCGTTGGGCGCCCGGCCGGCGGGCGCCCGGCCCGAGCTGCTGAACCGCTTCTCGGCCTTCGTCGAGCTGCACGTCGAGCAGGGGCGGGCGCTGGTCGAGACCGGTGCGCCGGTCGCGGTGGGCAGCGCCATCTGGCCGCACGGCCGCTGGCGCTTCGACTTCCTCGGCGAGGGCAACCACGCCGGTACGACCCGGATGGCCGACCGCCGCGACCCGATGCTCACCTACGCGTTCACCGTGCTCGCGGCGAACAAGGAGGCGCGGCTGCGCGGGGCGCACGCCACCATGGGCCGGGTGACCGTGGAGCCGAACGCCACCAACGCGATCCCGTCCCGGGTGACCGGGTGGCTGGACGCCCGGGCGGCCGAGCCGGAGACGCTCGCCGGCCTGGTGGCCGCGGTGCACGGCAAGGCGGTCGAGCGGGCGCACCGGGACGGCACCGAGGTGACGCTGGCCGAGGAGTCGGCGACCCCGCTGGTGGCCTTCGACGGTGGGCTGGCCGATCGGCTCGCCCGGCTGCTCGACGCGCCGGTGCTGCCCACCGGGGCCGGCCACGACGCGGGCGTGCTCGCCGGCTACCTGCCGACGGCGATGCTCTTCGTGCGCAACCCGACCGGGATCTCGCACTCCCCGTCGGAGTGGGCCACCGACGCCGACTGCGCCGCCGGGGTGCGGGCGCTGGCCCGGGTGCTCCAGGAGCTGGCATGCGGGTGAGGGCGAAGCGCCCGGTCGGGCAGCCCGCACGGGTGCGGCGCCACCTCGGCACCTGCCACTGTCCAGACGCTGTCGAGCTGCCCTCATGGACGGGGCGGCGGGCCGGGGCGGCTGCCTCGTTGGGCTCTACGGGCACGTCCGTGCAACGGCACCGCCGCGCACCTAGGCGGACCGGCGGGGCGCCGGACCCGTCGGTCTCACAGACGGGGCAGCTCGACAGGAGGCGAACGAGGTGACCGCGACCCACTGGCTCGCCGAGTACGCCTGGCTGCCCGAGCACGCCGAGCCCACCGCCGACGTGCTCATCGAGACGGACGGCGGCCGGATCACCGCCGTGATGCCGCTGACCGTCGGGAGCAGGCAGCCCGCGGGCGTCGAGGTGCTCGGCGACGCCGTCCGGCTGCCCGGCCTGACCCTGCCCGGGCTGGCCAACGCGCACTCGCACGCGTTCCACCGGGCGCTGCGCGGGCGCACCCAGGGCGGCCGGGGCGACTTCTGGAGCTGGCGCGACCAGATGTACGCGGTCGCCACCCGGCTGGACCCGGAGTCGTACCTGGCGCTGGCCCGGGCCGCGTACGCCGAGATGGCGCTGGCCGGGATCACCTGCGTGGGCGAGTTCCACTACCTGCACCACGGCCCGGACGGCACGCCGTACGCCGACCCGAACGCGATGGGCGAGGCGTTGGTGGCGGCCGCCGCCCAGGCCGGCGTGCGGATCACCGTGCTGGACACCTGCTATCTGACCGCCGGCGTCGACGGCCGGCCGCTCACCGGCCCGCAGCGGCGTTTCGGCGACGGCGACGCGGTGCGCTGGGCCGAGCGGGCGGCGGCGTTCACGCCGGCCGGCGGGCACGCCCGGGTCGGCGCCGCGGTGCACTCGGTACGGGCCGTCCCCGCCGAGCAGTTGAGCACGGTGGCCCGGTGGGCGCGGGAGCGGGACGCGCCGCTGCACGTGCACCTGTCGGAGCAGCCGGCCGAGAACGATGCCTGCCGGGCGCTGCACGGCTGCACCCCGACCCGGCTGCTGGCCGAGCACGGCGTGCTCGGCCCGGCCACCACCGCGGTGCACGCCACCCACCTGACCAGCGGTGACCTGGGGCTGCTCGGGGAGCACCGCACCGGGGTCTGCCTCTGCCCCACCACCGAACGCGACCTGGCCGACGGCATCGGCCCGGCGCGGCGGATGGCCGACGCCGGTGTGCCGCTGAGCCTGGGCAGCGACAGCCACGCGGTGGTCGACCTCTTCGAGGAGGCCCGCGCGGTGGAGCTGGACGAGCGGCTGCGTACCCGCCGGCGGGGGCACTTCGCGGCCGCGGAGCTGATGACGGCGGCGACCGCGGACGGGCACGCCGCGCTGGGCTGGACGGACGCCGGGCGGATCGCCGTCGGGGCTCGGGCCGACCTGGTGACGGTCCGGCTGGACAGCGCCCGCACCGCCGGCGTACCCCCGGTCGGGGTGTTCTTCGCGGCCGGCGCGGCGGACGTCACGCACGTGCTGGTCGACGGGCGACCGGTGGTACGCGACGGGCGGCACCTGACCGTCGACGTGCCGGCCGAGCTGAGCCGCGCCGTGACGGCGGTGACCGAGGTGGCGCCGTGAGCAGCCTGCTGGTCGACAACATCGGTGAGTTGGTCACCAACGTGCCCGGCCACGGCGAGGGCGGCCCGCTGGGCCTGCGCCGCCGGGCGGCGGTGCTGGTCGAGGCGGGCGAGGTGGTCTGGATCGGCCCGGCCCGGGACGCGCCAGCCGCCGACCGGCGGATCGACGTCGGCGGGGCGGCGGTGCTGCCCGGCTTCGTGGACAGCCACGCCCACCTGGTCTTCGCCGGCGACCGGGCGGCCGAGTTCGCAGCCCGGATGAGCGGGCAGCCGTACACCGGGGGCGGGATCCGCACCACGGTGGCCGCCACCCGGGCCGCCGCCGACGACGAGCTGCGCGGCACCGCCCGCCGGCTGCGCGGCGAGGCGCTGCGGCAGGGCACCACCACCATCGAGGTCAAGAGCGGGTACGGCCTCACCGTCACCGACGAGGCCCGCTCGCTGCGGATCGCCGCCGAGGTCACCGACGAGACCACCTTCCTCGGCGCGCACGTGGTGCCCGCCGAGTACGCCGACCGGCCGGACGACTACGTCGGGCTGGTGTGCGGGCCGATGCTGGCCGCCGCCGCCCCGTACGCCCGCTGGGTGGACGTCTTCTGCGAGCGGGGCGCGTTCGACGCCGACCACACCCGGGCCATCCTGACCTGCGGGCAGGCCGCCGGTCTCGGGGTGCGGGTGCACGCCAACCAACTCGGCCCCGGCCCGGGGGTACGCCTCGGGGTGGAGCTCGGCGCGGCCAGCGTCGACCACTGCACCCACCTGACCGACGCCGACGTCGACGCGCTCGCCTCGACCCGGGTCGACCCCGGCGACGGCGACGGGCCGCACACCACCACGGTGGCCACCCTGCTGCCCGGCGCCGAGTTCTCCACCCGCTCGCCCTATCCGGACGCCCGCCGGCTGCTCGACGCCGGGGTCACCGTGGCGCTGGCCACCGACTGCAACCCCGGCTCGTCGTACACCTCCTCGATGCCGTTCTGCGTGGCGCTCGCCGTCCGCGAGATGCGGATGACCCCGGCGGAGGCGGTCTGGGCCGCGACCGCCGGCGGCGCGCGGGCGCTGCGCCGCGACGACGTCGGGGTGCTGCGCCCCGGCGCCCGGGCCGACCTGGTCGTCCTGGACGCCCCGTCCCACCTGCACCTGGCCTACCGGCCCGGTGTCCCACTGATCCGTCAGGTCCTGCACAACGGAGTGCCCCAATGAGCGTCACCATTCAGTCCACCGGAATCTCCGCCGCCGACGTGCTGGCGGTGGCCCGCGGCGCCGCGAAGGTGGTCCTCGACCCGGCCGCGGTGGAGGCGATGGCCACCAGCCGGGCGATCGTGGACGGCATCGAGGCCGCCGGCCGTCCCGTCTACGGGGTCTCCACCGGGTTCGGGGCGCTCGCGAACACCTTCGTCGCGCCGGAGCGGCGGGCCGAGCTGCAGCACGCGCTGATCCGCTCGCACGCCGCCGGGGTGGGCGCGCCGATGCCGCGCGAGGTGGTCCGGGCGATGATGCTGCTACGGGTCCGCTCGCTCGCGCTGGGCCGCTCCGGGGTCCGCCCGCTGGTCGCCGAGGCCCTGGTCGACCTGCTCAACCACGACATCACCCCGTGGGTGCCGGAGCACGGCTCGCTCGGCGCCTCGGGCGACCTGGCGCCGCTGGCGCACTGCGCGCTGGTGCTGCTCGGCGAGGGCTGGGTGCTCGGCCCGGCCGGCGAGCGGGTCGACGCGGCCGACGCGCTGCGCCGGGCCGGGCTCAAGCCGGTCGAGCTGGCCGCCAAGGAGGGCCTGGCGCTGATCAACGGCACCGACGGCATGCTCGGCATGCTGCTGCTGGCGATCCACGACGCCGCGCACCTGTTCACCATGGCGGACGTGACCGCCGCGCTGGCGATCGAGGCGATGCTCGGCTCGGAGCGGCCGTTCCTGCCCGAGCTGCACAGCATCCGGCCGCACCCGGGTCAGGCCGCCTCGGCGGCGAACATCCACCGGCTGCTGCAGGACTCCCGGGTGATGGACTCGCACCGCGACGACCTGGCGCACGCCGTGCAGGACGCGTACTCGATGCGGTGCGCGCCGCAGGTGGCCGGGGCGGCCCGGGACACCCTGGAGTTCGTCCGCACGGTGGCCGGGCGGGAGCTGGTGTCGGTGGTGGACAACCCGGTGGTGCTGCCGGACGGCCGGGTCGAGTCGACCGGCAACTTCCACGGCGCCCCGCTCGGCTTCGCGGCGGACTTCCTGGCCATCGCCGCCAGCGAGGTGGGCGCGATCGCCGAACGGCGGGTGGACCGGCTGCTGGACGTCACCCGGTCCCGGGAGCTGCCGGCGTTCCTCTCCCCCGACGCCGGGGTCAACTCCGGGCTGATGATCGCCCAGTACACCGCGGCCGGCATCGTCGCGGAGAACCGCCGGCTGGCCGCGCCCGCCTCGGTGGACTCGCTGCCGACCAGCGGGATGCAGGAGGACCACGTCTCGATGGGCTGGGCGGCGACCAAGAAGCTGCGCACCGTGCTGGACAACCTGACCAGCGTGCTCGCGGTGGAGCTGCTGGCCGCCGTACGCGGGCTCCAGCTGCGCGCGCCGCTGACCCCGTCACCGGCCGGCCGGGCCGCGGTCGAGGCGCTCGGCGGGATCGCCGGCGAGCCGGGGCCGGACGTCTTCCTCGCCCCGCTCATGGAGGCGGCCCGAGCCGCGCTCACCGGCCCGGAGCTGCGGGCCGCCATCGAACGCGAGATCGGCGCGCTCGGCTGATCGGGTACCGGGCTCAGCCGCGGCGGGCCGGTCCGACGACGTCCGCCCCACCGGCCCGAGCCGGTGGGGCGCTGTCGGTGGCCGTTGCTAGCGTTCGCCACCGTGACCGACGACGACGCCGTGCCGACGGCTGATGCCCACGCCACCCCTCACGCACCGGACGTCGAAGGGCGCGCGCTCGACGACCAGATCCGGGCCTTCGTCCGCCGCCAGGTGGCGCTGGCCGAGCTGCCGGCGGCGGCCCTCGTCGCCGAGACGGTGGAGCATCTGGACGGCGAGGCCGATCCGGCCCGGGTCGCCGAGCTGGCCTGGCCGGTGGTGGGCGAGGAGCTGAGCGCACACCTCGCCGCGCAGGAGAGCTGGCCGGAGCTGACCGACAGCGACCGGCTGACCGCCGCCTTCCGGGCGCTGACCGCCGCCGGCATCGTCGCCCGGGAGGACTTCGCCTGCTGTCAGAACTGCGGCCTCAGCGAGATCGGCGCGGACGTGCCGCGGTCGATCGTGCCGCGCGGCTACGCCTTCTACCACCGGCAGGACGCCGAACGCGGCGTCGACGGGGAGGGCGTGCACATCGCGTACGGGCTGTTCGAGCAGCCGCCGTCAGCCGCCGTCGGTGAGGAGGTGGCGGCGGCCCTGCGGGCGGAGGGCCTCACCGTGCGATGGGACGGCGAGACGGGCAACCGTATCCACGTGCCGATGGTGTGGCGGCGTCGCCGGGTGGGACGGCTCGCCGCCGTACCGGCCATGGTGGACGACGACATCGATGTCGACGTGGAGCTGCTCGGCGGGTGGACCGGGGCGCACGCCGCCGGGGACGGGCCGACGCCCGCGGGCCGCCTCACCGCCCTGCACCTGCCGTGGCTGCCCGCCGCCGTCCCGGTGCGCCTCACCTGCGAGGGCCGGTCCGTGACGGTCCGGCGCGAGGGCGACACCCTGGTCGGGGCGTACGCCGACCCGGGCGTGCCGGAGCTGACCGTCGGCCGGTACGACGGCATGGAGCTGGTACGGCGGCTGCGCGGCCTGCCGGCGGGCGGCGTGTCGGCTCCCGCCCCGGTCGGCTTCCTCGAGGTATCCGCCGAGCACACCGGCGGCTCCGACCGGGACGTACCGATGGACCTGGCGGAGGTGCTGGCCCTGGTGCGGGCCATGCGCCCGCTGAGCTACGACTTCATCACCTGCGTCGGCCGCTCGGGCGGCTGCGTCCAGACCACCTGGCAGCCCGGTGGCCTCTGGGTGGAGGAACTGGACGCCGACGCGGCCGTGTCCGTCGGGCGGTACGCAACCCTGACCGAGGTGGAGCGGATACTCACCGTGCTGGCCGTGGAGGACCGGGTCGCGGTGCCGGAGCTGGGTGACCTGACCACGCTGCGGCACCGCTGAGCGATTGGCGGTCAGGTGGTCGGCGGAAGGACCTTGGCGGCGAGCTTGGCCAGCTCGCGCAGGGCCTTGCCGCGGTGGCTGACCGCGTCCTTCTCCTCCGGCGTCAGCTCGGCGTTGGTCCGGTCCTGCCCGTCGCCAAGGAAGATCGGGTCGTAGCCGAAGCCACCGTCGCCCCGCGGCGACCGCAGCAGCCGGCCGGGCTGCCGGCCGTCGACCAGGTGCTCCTTGCCGCCCGGCAGGACCAGCGCCACCGCGCAGACGAAGGACGCGCCGCGGTGCTCGTCCGGCAGGTCGCCGATCTGGTCCAGCACCAGCTGGAGATTGGCCTGGTCGTCGCCGTGCCGGCCGGCCCAGCGGGCGCTGAACACCCCGGGCATCCCGTTGAGCGCGTCGACCGCCAGCCCGGAGTCGTCGGCGATGGTCGGCAGGCCGGTACGCCGGCAGCCCTCCCGCGCCTTGATCAGGGCGTTCTCGGCGAAGGTGAGGCCGGTCTCCGGCAGTTCCGGGTACTCCTCGACGTCGTCCAGCCCGAGCAGCGCGATCCGGTGCGCGCCGAGCGCGGCGTCCAGGATCCGCTGCAGCTCGATGAGCTTCTTGCGGTTACGGGTGGCGAGCAGGACCTTGTTCATGACAGCGCCTTCCGCTGAGCCTCGGCCAGTTCCACGCACCCCGCCACAGCCAGGTCGAGCAGGGCGTCGAGTTGCTCGCGGGCGAACACGCCCGCCTCCCCGGTGCCCTGCACCTCGACGAACTCGCCGGCACCGGTGCAGACCACGTTCATGTCGACCTCGGCGGCCACGTCCTCGGCGTAGTTGAGGTCCAGCCGCGGCTCGCCGGAGATCACGCCGACACTGATCGCGGCCACCGAGCGGTGCATCACCTTCTCCGGCTTGCCGGCCAGCGCCTTGCGCTCGGCCAGCCAGGTCACCGCGTCGTGCAGGGCCACGTACGCGCCGGTGATCGCGGCGGTCCGGGTGCCGCCGTCGGCCTGGAGCACGTCGCAGTCGAGCACTATCGAGTTCTCGCCGAGCGCCTTGAGGTCGATGGACGCCCGCAGGCTGCGGCCGATCAGCCGGGAGATCTCGTGGGTACGCCCACCGACGCGGCCCTTGACGCTCTCCCGGTCGGAGCGGGTGTTGGTGGCCCGGGGCAGCATCGCGTACTCGGCGGTGACCCAGCCGAGCCCGGAGCCCTTGCGCCAGCGGGGCACCCCCTCGGTGACGCTGGCGGTGCAGAGCACCCGGGTGTCGCCGAACTCCACCAGGACCGAGCCCT
This sequence comes from Micromonospora sp. S4605, assembly GCF_003176715.1. Taxonomy (NCBI): domain Bacteria; kingdom Bacillati; phylum Actinomycetota; class Actinomycetes; order Micromonosporales; family Micromonosporaceae; genus Micromonospora; species Micromonospora sp. S4605. The sequence goes on along the minus strand of NZ_QGSW01000311.1, from coordinate 16,335 downwards.
CCGGGTGGGTGCTCCAGCCCCGGGTCAGCGTCACCGGTCGGAGTTGGTCGGGCCGCCGCCCGTCAGGTCGCGCCATGCCTGCACCCTATGCAATGCGGTGATCGAACCGTCCCGGGGTGTCCCGAACCGACCGGCGCCCGCCGGCCGCGGGCGTCAGATGTCGTAGCTGGCGCCGGGGCGGACCACCTCGAGCGGGCCGGCGTACGCGGCGGCGGCCGAGGCGACGGTGTGCGCCTCGCTGCCCCAGGCGGCCACCAGGTGGGTCAGCAGCAGCCGGCCCACGCCCGCCTTGGTCGCCGCCTCGCCGGCCTCCCGGCCGGTCAGGTGCAGGTCCGGCGGGTTGTCCACGCCGTCGAGGTAGCTGGCCTCGCAGAGGAAGACGTCGGCGTCCTGGGCCAGCCGCAGCAGCGCGTCGCAGGGCGCGGTGTCGGACGAGTAGCAGAGCACCCGGCCGCCGTGCTCCAGCCGGACGCCGTACGTCTCGACGGGGTGGTTGACCCGGTCGACGGTGACGCTGAACGGGCCGATCGGGAACGTGCCCGGCTCCAGCGCGTAGAACTGGTAGACGTCCTCGACCGTGCCGTCGTCCTGGCCGTAGATGGCCGAGAGCCGGTCCGGCGCGCCGGCCGGGGCGTACACCGGCAGCGGCGGGTACGGGCCGTCCGGGGCGTACCGGCGGACCACCACGTACGACGCGGCGTCGAGGATGTGGTCGCAGTGCAGGTGGCTCAGCAGGACGGCGTCCGGGGCCTTCAGCCCGGCGTAGCGCTGGAGGGTGGACAGCGACCCCGACCCGAAGTCGACCAGGAGCCGGAAGCCTTCGGCCTCGACCAGGTACGCGGAGCAGGGGGACTCGGGCCCGGGGAAGCTCCCGGCGCTGCCCAGCACCGTCAGTCGCATGAGGTTGTCTCACTGTCACGGTGCGTAGTGCTCGCGCCGGCCCAAGCTCCGTCGATGATCTCTACCGACGCGTACGCCACGCTGCGCAGCCTACGCTGGCGCGCCCAGGGGCAAGAATGATCCGCTGGAAGTTGTCACCAACGTGACACCCGCTCCGACCGGCGGCCGGGACACGCCGGGGCCACCGGCGTTCCCGCCGATGGCCCCGCTCCGAACACGCCCGGATCAGGCCCAGAGTTGCCCCTCCAGAGCGTCCTCGGCGTCGGCCAGCGTGCCGCCGTAGGCGCCGGTGGAGAGGTACTTCCAGCCGCCGTCGGCGACCACGAACGCCACGTCCGCGCGCCGGCCGTCGCGGACCGCCTCGTGCGCCACCGCCAGGGCGGCGTGCAGGATGGCGCCGGTGGAGAAGCCGGCGAAGATGCCCTCCACCTCCACCAGTTGCCGGGTGCGCAGCACCGCGTCCCGGGTGCCCACCGAGAAGCGGCGGGACAGCACGCTCGCCTCGTACAGCTCCGGCACGTAGCCCTCGTCGATGTTGCGCAGACCGTAGACCAGTTCGCCGTAGCGCGGCTCGGCGGCGACGACCTGGATGCCGTCGACCTTCTCGCGCAGGTAGCGCCCGGTGCCCATGAGCGTGCCGGTGGTGCCCAGGCCGGCCACGAAGTGGGTGATGGTGGGCAGGTCGTGCAGCAGCTCCGGCCCGGTCGTCTCGTAGTGCGCCCGGGCGTTCGCCTCGTTGCCGTACTGGTAGAGCATCACCCAGTCGGGGTGCTCGACGGCGATCTGCTTCGCGGTGGCGACCGCCTGGTTGGAGCCGCCGGCGGCCGGCGAGAAGATGATCTCCGCGCCGTACATCCGGAGCAGCTGCACCCGCTCGGTCGAGACGTTCTCCGGCATCACGCAGACCAGCCGGTAGCCGCGCAGCTTCGCCACCATGGCCAGCGAGATGCCGGTGTTGCCGCTGGTCGGTTCGAGGATGGTGTCGCCGGGCCGGAGCCGGCCCGCCTCCTCCGCGGCGCGGACCATGAACAGCGCCGCCCGGTCCTTGATGCTCCCGGTCGGGTTCCGGTCCTCCAGCTTGGCCCAGAGGCGTACCGGCGGCGCCCCGGCGGGCACCGTCGGCGAGAGCCGCGGCAACCCGACCAGGGGCGTGCCGCCACAGGCGTCGAGCAGGCTGTCGTACCGCGCCATGGCGGCCGCCTCAGCGGGCGGTCGGGGTGCGGCCGCCGGCCCGCGTGGCGAGCGCGTGCTGGGCGATCGCGGCGGCGGCCGCGAAGCCGAACGCGCCACCGGCCACGGCCGGCAGGATGGTGACGCTGTCACCGTCGGAGAGCTTGGCGTCGAGCGCGCCGAGGAACCGGACGTCCTCGTCGTTGACGTAGACGTTGACGAACCGGTGCAGCGCGCCGGCCTCGGTGACCAGCCGGCCGCGCAGCCCGGCGTGCCGGGAGTCCAGGTCGGCGAGCAGGTCGCCCAGGGTGTCGCCGGTGCCCTCGACGACCTTCGCGCCGCCGGTGTAGCTGCGCAGGATGGTGGGGATGCGAACCTCGATGGCCATGATTGTCGTGCTCCTCTTACGGGTGTGCCGGACGGTGACGGGACGTGGAACGGGTGTTACGGCGCCGGGGGTCAGCGGCCGGAACACTCGTAGTCGACCGTCGCCGGGCTCTGCCCGAACATGTAGGACTGCACGGCATGCGGGTCCACCCCCGCGTCGAGGATGCGCACCGGCTCCTCGGTCACCACGCCGTCGACGATCCGGAACGAGCGGATCTCCTCGGTGTCGGGCTCCCGGGTGGAGACGAGCAGGTAGTGCGCGCCCGGCTCACCGGCGAAGGAGACGTCCGTCCGGGACGGGTAGGCCTCCGTGGCGGTGTGCGAGTGGTAGATGACTACGGGCTCCTCGTCCCGGTCGTCCATCTCCCGCCACACCCGCAACTGCTCCATCGAGTCGAACTCGTAGAAGGTCATCGAGCGGGCGGCATTGTCCATCGGGATGTGCCGGGTGGGGGTGTCGCTGCCGGCGGGACCGGCGACCACGCCGCACGCCTCGTCGGGGTGATCCCGACGAGCGTGGGCGACGATCGCGTCGACGATCGACCGGTCGATGCTCAGCACGCGTCCCAGCCTAACTCGTGCCGGGCGGCAGCTTAAGGTGGTGCCGGTCACGCCTAGTCGATCAAGGCGTTGAGCAGCGACTCCTGGAGATATCCGAGGTACGCGTAGACCGACAGTTGGAACACCCGGCTGGAGGTCGGATCCTCGGCGACCGCGTCGTCGAGCTCCTCGCCGAGGTCGGTGCCGTCCTTGATCTCCAGCCGTACACCCATCGCCAGCCGGGCGTCGTTGAGCGCGCGCAGCCACGCCTCGGCCGCCTCGGCGTCGAGCCGGACCTCGCCGCCGGCCTCGCCGGGCAGCGCGGCCAGGATCGCCCCGGCCTGGTCGATCTTGGCGGTCTTCAGGTCGCCCTCGGTGTACCGGCGGAACTCGGCGGTGCCGCCCGGGTCGTCCGGGTAGACCTCGGGGAAGAGCCGGCAGACCACCGGGTCGGAGTGGTCGAAGCCGTCGGTGAGCAGGCCGACCACCTCGGAGGCCACCTTGCGGAGCACCCGCACCTCGTCGGCGGCGAAGGTGGCGACGTAGCGGCCGCTCTGGCGGCGGAACATGCTCACAGGACCATCCCCGTTCGCGACTGCGGGGCTCGCAGACCCGGCTCACTCCTCGCGTTCACGAGCGGTCCACCGTCGCCCAGAGCCCGTACGCGTGCAGCTGCGACGCGTCGTGCTCCATCCGCTCGCGGGCGCCGCTGGAGACCACCGCCCGCCCCTTGTGGTGCACGTCGAGCATGAGCCGCTCGGCCTTCTCCCGGCTGTAGCCGAAGAGCTTCTGGAACACCCACGTCACGTACGTCATCAGGTTGACCGGGTCGTCCCACACGATCGTCACCCACGGCCGGTCGGCAGCCGGCACCTCTTCGGTGTCCGGCGTCTCGACCGGTGCAACCTGCGGAGCCGTCATGCCCCCCATCGTGCCACCGCTGTCGGCGAACCGAGGAACCGGAACGCCGGGCCGGTGCGGATCACCGTGAGCGGCCGCCCGCACCACGCGTCGGGTGAGCGCGGCGGCACCCCCGCTGGGGCGGCCGGCCGGGGCTGCGGGGCCGCCGTCAGGCGAGCAGGATGCCGTGGTCGACCGCATCGGCCAGCACCGCGGAAAGCGAGAGGCGGACCACCTCGAACCGCCGGGAGACCTCCCGGGACAGCTCCAGCTCGATCTCGCGCAGCGCCCGCTGGGCCCAGGCGCGGGCGGCGTTGGCGTCGTCGTTGCCGGGGCTGCGCCAGTGCTGCCAGCAGCCGCCGGAGAGGGCGACCGCCACCGGCGGCAGCACCTCGGCCCGGGGCGCGCCGGGATAGCCGGCGAGCGCGTCGACCGCCGCCGCTCCGGTCAGCCCGGCCACCCCGGCCGTGCTGGTGACCAGCAGCACCCGGTCGAGGTCCTGCCCGGCGGGATGGTCGGCGAGGCCCCACCGCACCGCTGCCAGGATCCGCCGGCGTACCCCCTCGGGCAGTGGCGCGCCGAAGACCAGCCCGGCGCACTCCTCGACGACGCCCCGCACGGCCTGGTCGCACTGGGCGGTGGCGAGCAGCGAGAGCGCTTCCATCTCGCGGTCGAGCAACTGTGGCAGGCCGGCGCAGCCGACCCCGAAGACGATCTCCTGCACCACCCGCAGGTGGGTGTTCGCCAACTCCAGCGCGAGGTGCTGACGGATCCGCCGGGCGCACGAGCGGGCCCGCCGGTCCAGCCCTTCGGACCAGTCACCCGGCTCGGCGAGCACCGGCACCCGGCCGTGCGCGCCGGGCAGCACCGGCGGTTCGGCGCTGGCCCGCCGCAGCCCCTCGTCGGCGGCCCAGCCGACCAGGGCCCGGCGCAGGTCGGCGCCGTCGTCGTCGCCGACCGGGAACCAGCGGGCGTCCGCCAGCCGCGGCACCGCGGACAGCAACGCCGCGCGGTGCGCCGCGACGGTGACCGCGACCGGGTCGACCGTCTCGGCGCCGGGACCGTGAGGGGCGGCCCCGGTGTCGGCCGGCGGGACGGACGCCCCCGCGTCCTCCGTCGTCGCCGCGCCGTCGGGCACCGGGGCCCAGCCGGTGGCGCCCGGGGTGACCGCGAAGAAGACCTCGACCTCGGCCCGGGCGACCTCGGCGAGCAGGTTGAGCTCCGCGGCGGTGAACGCCTGGTCGGCGGCGATCACGAAGAGCAGCGCGCCGGCACGGCCGATCGCGTCGAGCAGCAGTGGACCGCCGGCCACGCCGAGGGCCCCGGTGTCGGGCGTGTCGACCACGTTGAAGTGCCGCAGCAACGGATCCGGCAGGCTCAGCTCCACCCGACGCGGTGGCCGGGCCAGCGCCGGACCGGCGGCGAGCGGGTCGGCGCCGTAGGAGTGCGGCTGCCGGTAGCCGGGCACGTACGCCGCCCGGGTCGACACCCGGGCATGCCGCACCACCAGCCAACTGCCGGCGGGCACGGCGAGCATCGCCCGGTGCACCCGCAGCAGGCCGGCGAGCACCTCCGGCCGGCCGGCGCCGGCCGGGCCGGCCGCGACCACGGCCAGCGGTTCCTGCGGCCCCGGCTCGGTCACCCCGACCCGGGTGGGCAACGGCCCACACCGTGGCGCGTCGGCAGGCCCGGCCGTGTCATCGGGCATGTCGACACCAGGAAGAGGACCCGACTTCATCGGTAGACGGCCTCCAAGGCAGGCGGCCGGTTGCGGCCGGCCGCGTGGAAAATCCGGTTCGCACCCCCGGATGCCGGAAGCGTACGGGCGTTTTGACCCCCCAGCCGAACACTTCGGATACTCAGCGGTAATCACGAGATTACTCAACTTCGGTGCGTGACGATCTGCACGCGGACGGAATCCGGTCGATATGCTGCCCGGATGAGTCGGTGGAGTTTCGTCGGCCGAACAGATGAGCTCAACCGTCTGTTGTCGGCGGTGACCGGCACGGAGGGACGCGGGATCTTCTTCAGCGGCAGCGCGGGCATCGGCAAGAGCCGGCTGCTGCGGGAGGGGGTGGCCGCCCTCCCCCGCGACGGGTACGCGATCTGGTCCATCGCGGCCAGCGCCACCACGGCCGCGCTGCCGTTCGGCGGGCTGGTCCAGGTGCTCCCGGCCGAACAGCCGCAGGGCCTCTCCCCGGCCGGCATCCTGCGCTGGGCGGTGGACGTGCTGCAACAGCAGGCCGCCGGCCGCCGGATCGTGCTCGCGATCGACGACGCCCACCTGCTGGACCCACCCTCGGCCGCGCTGGTGCACCTGGTCGCCCGGGCCGAGAACGCGATCGTGATCGGCACCCTGCGCAACGGCGAGCAGATCCCGCTGCCCATCCGGGCACTCTGGACCGACGACCTGGTCGACCACGCCGAGCTGAGCCCGATGGCGCCGGCCGACACCGCCGGGCTGCTCGCCGCCATCCTGGAGGGTCCGGTCGACGCCGCCTCCGCCGACCGGTTGGGCCGGCTCTCCGCCGGCAACCCGCTGCTGCTGCGCGAGCTGGTGCACGCCGCCGCCGGCAGCGGGGAGCTGACCCGCACGTACGGGATCTGGAAGTGGACCGGCCGGTTCGAGCTGGCGCCCAGCCTGACCGACCTGATCGACACCCGGATCGGCCAGCTCACCCCGGGCGTGCGGGCGGTGGTGGAGCTGGTCGCCTTCGGCGAGCCGCTCGGCCTGCACCTGCTCAACCAGGCCGTCGACCCGGCCGACGTGGAGACCGCCGAGGAGCGCGGCCTGATCACCATGGTCCAGCACGACCGGCGGCTCAACGTCCGGCTGGCCCACCCGCTCTACGGCGAGGTCATGCGCCGGCAGTGCCCGGTCAGCCGGACCCGACGGTTGCAGGCCCGGCTGGCCGAGCTGCTGGAGCAGGTCGGCAAGCGCCGCCGCGACGACCTGCTCCGGGTGGCCGTCTGGCGGCTCGACTCGGGCACCGCGCAGGACCCGGCCATGCTGCTCGACGCGGCCGGGCAGGCGTTCGCCCGGTACGACGTACCGCTGGCGACCCGGCTGGCCCGCGCGGCGCTGGACGCCGGGGGCGGGTTCGACGCCGCGGAGCTGCTGGCCACCATCCTGATGTTCGCCGACCGGCCGGACGAGGCGATCGCGGTGCTCGACGCGGTCTCCGCCGACATCGAGGGCGACCGGCGGCTCAGCCGCTGGCTGACCGTGCGCGGCATGGTCAGCTACTGGGGGCTGAGCCGGGAGTCCACGGTGGAGGAGATCTCGGCCCGCGGCGCGGCCCTGCAGGACTCCGCCGACCAGGCCCGGGTGCTGGCCTTCGAGGCCATCATGCGGCTGCACCGGCTGGACACCGCCATCGCGCTGCGGCTCGGGCAGACCGTGCTGGACCGGCCGGCGGCCAGCGTCGCGGCTCGGGAACTGGCCCGCAGCACGATCGCCTACCTCCAGGCCGCGCAGGGCCAGCTGCGCCGCAGCGCCACCGCGATCAACCAGGTGCAGGCCGAGGCGGCCCGGTGGCGGGACGACATGCCGTACCTGCAACTCGCCCTGGAACTGGCCCGCGGCACCCGGTTGGCGCTCGCCGGCGACCTGGCCGGGATCGACGCGATCGTGGCTGACGAGTTCGCCGACCTGGCCGGCGCGGGCGACTTCCGGCTCGGCACCGGCTACCTGGCCATCCTCCAGGCGTACGCGGCCCGGCTGCGCGGGCGCAGCGACGAGGCGCTGCGGACCAGCCTCGGCGCCTGCGCGGTGCTGGCCACCAGCCGGGTCTACGCCGGGTTGGCGCAGGCCGAGCGGGCCCAGGCGGCGGCGCTGCGGGGCGACGCGGCGCAGGCGGCCGAGGCGATGGCCGAGGCCGACCGCACCCAGGCGCCCGGCATGGCGGTGCTCTACCCGTGGCTGGAGCAGGCCCGCGGCGCGGTGCTGGCCGCCGGCGGCGACTCCTCCGGGGCGGTCAAGCAGCTGACCTCGCTGGCCGAGCGGCTGCGCACCGACGGGTTCGCCGGCCACGAGGTGCACGTGCTGCACGACCTGGTCCGGCTCGACCAGGCCGACGCCCAGGTCGGCCCGACCTGCTCCGACGGCAGCCGGCGTACCGTCGCCCAGCGGCTGGCCGAACTCTCCGAACGGGTCGACGGGATGCTGCCGCCGCTGCTGGCCCGGCACGCCCGGGCCGCCGCGGGCGGCTCCGCCGACGAACTGCTGGCCGTCGCCGACGGATTCGCCGCGCTGGAGCTGACCGTCTACGCCGCCGAGGCGACCGCCACCGCGCTGCGCCGGCTGCGCGAGCAACGGTCCCCGGCCGCGGCGGCCGCCCGGGAACGGCTCGCCGCCCTGCTCGGCCGCTGCGATCTGGTCCGCACCCCGGCGTTGCAGGCCGGCATGCCGTCGCTGTCCGAGCGGGAGTGGCAGGTGGCCCGGCTGGCGGCGGCGGGGGTGAGCAGCCGGGCCATCGCCGAACGGCTCTTCCTTTCGGCGCGCACGGTGGAGAACCACCTCCAGCGGATCTACAGCAAGCTCGGCGTGACCGGCCGCGCCGAACTGCACGCCGCGCTGCGGGCGATCCCGGGCCACGAGGACGGCGCACCGGAGTGAACTCTAGGCTGGGGCGGTGAGCACCCTTCGCCCCGCGCTGCTGACCGACCACTACGAGCTGACGATGATCAGCGCCGCGCTGCGCGACGGCACCGCCGACCGCCGGTGCGTCTTCGAGGTGTTCACCCGGCGGCTGCCCACCGGCCGCCGCTACGGCGTGGTCGCCGGCACCGGCCGGCTGGTCGAGCTGATCCGTGACTTCCGCTTCGACGCCGACGAGGTCGACTTCCTGCGCCGGACCGGGGTGGTCGACGAGCAGGCCGCCGCCTGGCTGCGGGACTACCGCTTCACCGGCGACGTCCACGGCTACGCCGAGGGCGAGCTCTTCTTCCCCGGCTCGCCGATCCTCACCGTCTCCGGCGGCTTCGCCGAGTGCGTGGTGCTGGAGACGCTGATGCTCTCCGTGCTCAACCACGACTGCGCGGTGGCGGCCGCGGCCGCCCGGATGGTCACCGCGGCCCGCGGGCGCACCCTGATCGAGATGGGCTCCCGCCGGGCGCACGAGGAGGCGGCGGTCGCCGCGGCCCGCGCGGCGTACCTGGCCGGCTTCCGGTTCACCTCCAACCTGGCCGCCGGCCAGCGGTACGGCATCCCGACCGCGGGCACCGCGGCGCACGCGTTCACCCTGCTGCACGACGACGAGCGGGCGGCGTTCGCCTCGCAGGTCGCCACGCTGGGCAAGGACACCACGCTGCTGGTCGACACGTACGACATCACCCAGGGCATCCGCAACGCGATAGCGGTGGCCGGGCCGGAGCTGCGGGCGATCCGGATCGACTCCGGCGACCTGGCTGTGATCGCGCAGCAGTCCCGCGAGCTGCTGGACTCGCTCGGCGCCACCGAGACGAAGATCATCGTCTCCGGCGACCTGGACGAGTACTCGATCGCCGCGCTCGCCGCCGAGCCGGTCGACATGTACGGCGCCGGCACCTCGGTGGTGACCGGTTCCGGCGCGCCGACCGCCGGCCTGGTCTACAAGCTGGTCGAGGTCGACGGACGGGCGGTGGTGAAGCGCTCGGAGCAGAAGGCCACCATCGGCGGCCGGAAGGTGGCCGTACGCCGGCACAAGCCGACCGGCACCGCCACCGAGGAGGTCATCGTCCCGCAGGGCGAACCGGAGCGGCAGCCGAACGACCGGCTGCTGCAACGGCCGTTGCTCACCGGGGGCGAGCCGGTCGAACTGCCGACCCTGGACGAGTCGCGGGAGCACCTGCGGCAGTGCCTGATCTCCATCCCCTGGGAGGGGCTGAAGCTCTCCGCGGGCGACCCGGCCGTGCCGGTCACCGTCGTCCCCGCGAACCGAGCCGGCAAGTCGTAGGCGGACCGAACCGAGAGAGGAGCACCCGGTGGGCAAGGCGCTGATCATCGTCGACGTGCAGAACGACTTCTGTGAGGGCGGGTCGTTGGCAGTCGGGGGCGGGGCCGGCGTGGCGGCCGGCATCACCCGGCTGCTCGCCGCCGAGCCGGACCGCTGGGACCACGTGGTGGCGACCAAGGACTACCACGTCGACCCGGGCGCGCACTTCGGCGATCCGCCGGACTTCGTGGACTCCTGGCCCCGGCACTGCGTGGTGGGCACCCCGGGCTCGGAGTTCCACCCCGACCTGGCCACCGACCGGGTCGAGGCGATCTTCCACAAGGGCGAGCACGCGGCCGCGTACTCGGGCTTCGAGGGGCACACCGACTCCGGCGAGTGCCTGGTCGACTGGCTGCGCCGGCACGGGGTCGACACGGTGGAACTGGTCGGGATCGCCACCGACCACTGCGTCCGGGCCACCGCGCTGGACGCCGCCGAGGAGGGCTTCCACACCACCGTGCTGCTGGACCTGACCGCCGGGGTCGCCCCGGACACCACGGACGTGGCGCTGCGGTCCATGGACGGTGCCGGCGTCAACCTGCGCGGCAAGCCTGTGATCAGGGCCGCATGAGGCGGTAATCGGTTGGCGAGTGTCGTACCCCCGGTCGAGGATGTCCGGCGGAGGTACGGACCGTCGTGAACCTGAAGCCTTACCGGGAGGCACTCGCCCTGCCCGGTCTCCGGTCGCTGCTGCTGGTGGCGGTGCTCGCGCGCGTCCCGCTCACCGCGACCGGGATCACACTGACCTTCTACGTCGTGCAGGACCTCGGCCGAGGCTACGGTGCGGCGGGCCTGGTCGGCGCGGCGATCACCGTGGGCGCGGCGATCGGCGGCCCGCTGCTCGGCCGGCTGGTGGACCGCCGCGGCCTGCGGCCGGTGCTGGTGCTGACCGGGGTCGCCGAGGCGGTCTTCTGGTCCACCGCGCCGCTGCTGTCGTACCCGCTGCTGCTGCCGGCCGCCTTCGTGGCCGGGGCGCTGGCCCTGCCGATCTTCTCGGTGATCCGGCAGTCCATCGCCGCACTGGTCCCGCCGGATCGGCGTCGCCCGGCCTACGCGCTGGACTCGATGTCCGTCGAGCTGTCGTTCATGGTCGGCCCGGCCCTGGCCACCGCGGCGGTCGCTGCGATCTCCGCCCGCACCACTCTCTACCTCGTGGGCGCCGGGATCGTCGCGGCCGGCATCGGGCTCTGGCTGCAGAACCCGCCGATCCGGGCGGCCAGCGAGGCCGTCGGGCCGCGGGTGCGCGTTCCCCGGCGGGAGTGGCTCACCCCGCGGCTGCTCGCCGTCCTCGCGGTGAGCACGGCGGGCACGCTGGTGCTGGGCGGCACTGACGTGGCGGTGATCGCGGTGCTCCGGGAGAGCGGCGAGGTCGGCTGGACGGGGGCGGTGCTGGCCATGTGGGCGGTCGCCTCGCTGGTCGGCGGCTTCGCGTACGGCGCGGCCAGCCGCTCCGTCTCCCCGCTGGCGCTGATGGCCGCGCTCAGCCTGTTCACCATCCCGATCGGGCTGGGCGGCTCGCACTGGTGGCTGCTCGGTTTGGCGCTGATCCCGGCCGGCCTGCTCTGCGCGCCCACCATCGCGGCCACCTCGGACGCGGTGAGCCGGCTCGCGCCGGCGGCCGTCCGGGGCGAGGCGATGGGCCTGCACGGCTCGGCGGTCACCGTCGGCATCGCGGTCGGGGCCCCGCTGGCCGGCGCGGTCATCGACGCGCGGGCGCCGTGGTGGGGCTTCGCCGTCACCGGCGCGATCGGTGTGCTGGTGGCGCTGGTCGTGCTCCCGATCGAGCTGCGCCGCCGCCGCGCCGCGACCCCGCCGGCGCCGTCCGTGCCGGACGCACCCGACGCCGAACTCGCCACCGCCAGCGCCTGACCGGACCGTCCGACCAGAACCGGGGCCGGCGGCGCCCCGGTTTCCGGAGCGGGCCGCGGCCGGAGCGAGGGTACCCGTTGCCTCCGGCAGCCGGCGGGAGCGGGTCATCGCACCCGTTCTCTGCGGCGGCCAGGAGAGCGAGCCGTCGCACGCGGCTCTCCGCGGGCGTCGGCGTCGCCGGGCGCGGCGGCGTCAGCCGGTTGACGGGCAGGCGGGCCTTCCACGGCCTGTTCGGGATGCGAGGTCGCTCGCGAGGGTCCCCCGCGCGACCTCGCCCTGGCGACGGGCGGCTGATCATGCGCGCCCATCGCGGCACGTCGCGTGGCCGGCCGACATACCGCACGTCGAGCAGTGGGGTGGCCGGCCCGACGCCGTGCGCCGGCGCGGAGGCCGAGGCCGCCGGGGGACGTCTCCGCAACGGCGACGGGCGCCGTCCCCGGGTGGGGGGCGGCGCCCGTCGTACGTGGAGCTGAGCGTCAGTTGCGGTCGATGTCGCTGGCGACGTCTTCCCGGTAGCTGGCGCCGCCGTCCGACTCGCTGGTCAGCGGCTTGGCACCGCCCTCGGGCGGGCCGGCCAGGCTCTGGCCGGCGGCCAGCTCGGGGAACTTCTGGTCGAACGCCGGCCGCTCGGAGCGGATCCGCGGCATCCGGTCGAAGTTGCGCAGCGGCGGCGGCGAGCTGGTCGCCCACTCCAGGGAGTTGCCGTGGCCCCAGGGGTCGTCGACCTCGACGACCGGGCCGGCCTTGTACGACTTCCAGCAGTTGTAGATGAACGGCAGCGTGGAGATACCGGTGACGAACGCGCCGATCGTCGAGATCATGTTCAGCGTGGTGAAGCCGTCGCCCGGCAGATAGTCGGCGTACCGCCGCGGCATGCCCTCGTTGCCCAGCCAGTGCTGCACCAGGAAGGTGGTGTGGAAGCCGATCATGGTCAGCCAGAAGTGCACCTTGGCGAGCCGCTCGTCGAGCATCCGGCCGAACATCTTCGGGAACCAGAAGTAGATGCCGGCGAAGACGGCGAACACGATCGTGCCGAAGAGCACGTAGTGGAAGTGGGCCACCACGAAGTACGAGTCGGAGACGTGGAAGTCCAGCGGCGGGCTGGCCAGCAGCACGCCGGTGAGACCGCCGAAGAGGAACGTCACCAGGAAGCCGATCGAGAAGAGCATCGGCGACTCGAAACTGATCTGGCCGCGCCACATGGTGCCGATCCAGTTGAAGAACTTCATACCGGTGGGCACGGCGATCAGGAAGCTCAGGAAGCTGAAGAAGGGCAGCAGCACCTGGCCGGTGGCGAACATGTGGTGCGCCCAGACGCTCATCGACAGGGCGGCGATGGCGACGGTCGCGGCGACCAGGCCCTTGTAGCCGAAGATCGGCTTCCGGGAGAAGACCGGGATGATCTCGCTGATGATGCCGAAGAACGGCAGCGCGACGATGTACACCTCGGGGTGGCCGAAGAACCAGAACAGGTGCTGCCAGAGCATCGGCCCGCCGGTCGCCGGGTCGTAGACGTGGGCGCCCATCAGCCGGTCGGCGGCGAGCGCGAAGAGCGCGGCGGCCAGCAGCGGGAAGACCAGGATCACCAGGAGGCTGGTGACCAGGATGTTCCAGGTGAAGATCGGCATCCGGAACATCGTCATGCCCGGGGCGCGCAGGGTGAGCACCGTGGTGATCATGTTGACAGCGCCGAGGATGGTGCCCAGACCGGAGATGGCCAGACCCATGATCCACATGTTGGCGCCGACGCCCGGGGAGTGCTCCACGCCGCTGAGCGGGGCGTAGGCGAACCAGCCGAAGTCGGCCGCGCCACCCGGGGTGATGAAGCCGGCGGTGGCCATGGTGCCGCCGAAGAGGTACAGCCAGTACGCGAAGCTGTTCAGCCGCGGGAACGAGACGTCCGGCGCGCCGATCTGGATCGGCACGATGTAGTTGGCGAAGGCGAACACGATCGGCGTCGCGAAGAACAGCAGCATGATCGTGCCGTGCATGGTGAACAGCTGGTTGTACTGCTCGGGCGACAGGAACTGCAGCCCGGGCCGGGCCAACTCGGCCCGCATGACCAGGGCCATCAGGCCGCCGATCATGAAGAACACGAACGCGGTGACCATGTACATGATCCCGATCTGCTTCGCGTCCGTGGTACGCAGCAGCCGCGCGATGGCCGAACCCCTGACCGGTGCTCGGACCGGCCAGGGCCGGGTCACGACCGGCTTGGGTGCGACGGTGGTCACGAGTGGCCTCCGGTTCTGGGTTGTCCCGCTCGGCACGCGCTGTTGTCTGCGAGCCGTCATCCGCAAGGAGGATAGTCCCCGGCAGGTGGCAGCGCCGCGTGGGGTGGCCGGGTACCCTCCGCCACCCGGCCCGGCGGCCGGCCACCGGTCGGCGCCCCGGCTCGGCCCGTCGATCCGCTACAGCGGGCCGAGCAGCAGCCGGTAGTGCTCGCCGAAGATCCGGCCGCCGCGGCCGCGCAGCAGCGGGTCGCGCAGCGCCGGCGGGACGTCCCGGGTCCGGTTGCGGTCCCGGGTCCGGTCCCGCACCCATCGGGTACGCGGGCGCCGGCGACTCTCGTACGCGGTCAGCGCGGCCTCGACGCTGCCGGCGGCGCGCAGCGACTCGGCGAGCACCACGGCGTCCTCCAGGGCCATCGCGGCACCCTGGGACAGGGTCGGCGCGGTGGCGTGCGCGGCGTCGCCGACCAGCAGCACCCGGCCGCGGGACCAGCGTCCCAGCTCGACCTCGTCGGTGATCCCGACGTGCACGTGCGTCAGGGAGTCCAGCACCTCCGGCACCGGTCCGCCGTACGAGCCGAAGAGTTCGCGCAGCCGCGCCACCGGGTCGGCCGGCGGCTCGGTGCCGGTCTCGTCGGCGTAGCAGTGCAGCCGCCCGGCGCCGATCGGCACGAGCAGGAAGCCGGCCCGCTGCCCGAGCAGCGCGGTCCACTCGTCGACCGGCGGGCCGTCGCGGACCACGCTGCGGTAGACCACCTGCCCGGTGGGCCGCGGCGGGCCGCCGAGAGCGGCCAGGGTGCGGATCGAGGAGCGCGGCCCGTCCGCGCCGATCACCAGGTCGTACTCGGTGCTGGTGCCGTCGACGAAGGTGACGCCGACCGCGCCGGGCAGCAGGTCGATGGTGCGGACCTCGGCGCCGTGCCGGACGGCGCCGCCGGCCCCGGTGAGCAGCACCCGGTGCAGTTCGCCCCGAGGCAGCGCGCGGCACTCGCCGACGCCCGCCCAGAGCGCGTCGAGGTCGACCTCGCAGAGCGGGGCCCCGGCGGCGTCGAGGAACCGCTGCCGGTGGATGACCTGCCCGAGCGGGCGGACCGGGCCGTCGAGGTCGAGCCGGCGTAGCGCCCGGGCGGCGTTGCCCGGCAGGTAGAGGCCGGTGTCGGCGAGTTCACCCGGGGGAAGCTTCTCGGTGACGTCGGGCCGGAAGCCCGCCATCCGCAGCGCCCGGGCCACGGCCAGACCGGCGATGCCCGCGCCGACGACGAGGATGCGCAGGGGAGAGCCACCCATGGTGGTGTACGCCTCCGGAGGGGTTCGGCACGCGTTGGAGGCAAGACACTACTCGGCGCTACCGACTCGCACCAGAGTCAAATCGGTCCATGCGTGACACTCGTCGGCGGGCCGGCCCGGTCGGCCGGCGGACCGGCGGCCGGCCGCGCGGCGCCAGCGTGACAAACCTCACTTTCTCCGCCAATACCGCAGCACCATTGCGCCAGAGTTTCAGAGGTGTAAATGTGTCGACGAAGCGTGGGAGCGCTCCCGTCCGGGTCTTCGTCCGACACGTCCGGCGTCTTCGACGTCGTATGCCAAGGAGCATCATGAAACGTCCACTCCGGGCCCTCGCGGCGGCCGGCCTGCTCGCCGCCGGGTCGATCGTCGCCGTTGCCCTCGGCGGCACCGCCTCCGCCGACACCCAGATCTGCGAGCAGTACGGCTCGACCACCATCCAGGGCCGGTACGTGGTGCAGAACAACCGCTGGGGCACCAGCGCCCAGCAGTGCATCAACGTCACCGACACCGGCTTCGAGATCACCACGCAGAACGGCAGCAACCCCACCAACGGCGCGCCGACCGCGTACCCGTCGGTCTTCCTGGGCTGCCACTACACGAACTGCTCCCCCGGCAGCAACCTGCCAATCCAGGTGAGCCAGATCAGCAGCGCCACCAGCAGCATCAGCTACCGCTACGTCAGCGGCGCCACCTACAACGCCTCGTACGACATCTGGCTGGACCCGACGCCGAAGCGGGACGGGGTGAACCAGATGGAGATCATGATCTGGCTCAACCGGCAGGGCTCCATCCAGCCCATCGGCTCGCCGGTCGGCAACGCCAGCCTCGCCGGTCGGACCTGGGAGGTCTGGCGGGGCAGCAACGGCTCCAACAACGTGATCTCGTACGTGGCGCCGTCAGCGATCAGCAGCCTGAACTTCAGCGTGCTCGACTTCATCAACGACGTCCGCAACCGCGGCGCGATCACCAACTCCTGGTACCTGACCAGCATCCAGGCCGGCTTCGAGCCCTGGCAGGGCGGTGTCGGGCTGGCGGTGACCTCGTTCTCGGCAGCGGTCAACGGTGGCGGCAACCCG
>NZ_QGSW01000388.1:0-17237 GCF_003176715.1 Micromonospora sp. S4605 | reverse complement strand
GTGGAGCGACACCAGAAGCCTCGCCTGCCGCCAAGCGGCATGACGTTAGCGCCGGTCATCCTCGGCTGCCGGTTCGCGCGCGGAATCGTGGCCGCACCCCCGTTGTCCAACCGGCGGTGCGCCGAACTGTAGAGAGCCTTCGTGGCTGTGTAAAGGCCCCTCACAATCTGAAGTTACAAACCGGACGTGACCTGCCTTTGCGATGCACCCCTCTCACCCAAAGTGATCATGGCGTCGGCGGGTGGCGCGCCTACTCCTGACTCGTCAGCGACCACTCCCATCGACGTGGCCGCCACTCCACGGCGAGGGCATCGCTGCACCTGCGACCTTGGATACGGGGTCTTGTGCCGGGCCAGCGCGGGTGACTACGTCTTGGTTGACCTTGGGTGAACTGCGGGCCGGGTTGGGATGCCTTTGCCTGATTTGTGGTCGCAGCTTGTGATCGACCTTTACATAGATCATCCGCCATCCCTAAAGTTCGGCGCACTACTGGTCCTGTAGCGGGGGTGTCTGGTGGCTGGTGTCCGTACGGGTGTGTCACGGCGTTGGTGGGCCGTGGCAATGGCTGCGGCGTTGATGGCGGCAGGGTTGGGCTCACCGGCGCGCGCCGAAGCGGCACCACCGGAAATTGCTTGTGCCGACGAACAGCCCGATGTGGGCTCGGCGCGGCGGATGGTGCAGACCTGCGGTCGCCGGGTGGAGATCCTCTCCGAGCGTACGGAGTGGTCGCAGACGTTCCTCAACCCCGACGACTCCCGGACGCTCGAGCAGACCATCGAGCCAACCCGGGTGCGTAAGGGCGGCTCTTGGGCGCCGGTAGATACCACGCTGAAGATGTCCGCAGAGGGGGTGACACCGCGGGGAACCGTGCTGCCGATGGTTTTCTCTGCCGGCGGTGACGCACCAATCGCCCGGTTGAAGGACGGCGGCCGGGAGGTCGCGATGACCTGGCCGGGCAAGCTGCCGGCGCCGGTGCTGGACGGGTCGACAGCGGTCTACCCAAACGTGCTGCCGGAGGTGGACTTGCGGGTCACCGCGCAGCCGCTGGGCTTCTCCGAGGTGCTTGTGGTGAAGTCTCGTTCGGCGGCGGCGGACCCGAGGCTGGCGACGCTGCGGTTCGGCCTGGCCACCAAGGGCGTCACGGTCAGCGCGGCGGCTGGTGGCGGTCTCGCCGCGCGGGACGATAAGGGTGCGACGGTCTTCGCCGCCCCGGCGCCGTTGATGTGGGACTCGTCGGAGGCGCCGGACACCGCGACCGACGGGGCGAAACCGGCGGAGAAGCGGGTGCGGGTGCTCGGGCCGCAGCGTAAGCCGAGCGCGAGCGAGCAGCGGCGGCAGTTGGAGCAGGAACGTTCCGCCCTGGCGACACCAGGGAAGCCGGCGGTGGCGGAGAGCGCCCGTCGAGTGGTGATGCCGGTGCGGGTCGACGGGGACCAGATGACCATCGTTCCGGATAAGGCCATGCTGGCGGACCAGCGGACCAAGCTGCCGATCTACATTGACCCGTCGTGGACCGGTGGGATCGTCAGCAACGCGTGGACGTCGGTGTGGAGTAAGCACAAGTCGAGTTCGTTCTGGCAGAACTCCTCGGCGCTGAATAACGGCAAGACGTTTGGGTCGGCGGGTGCGGGGCGTACGGAGGACTGTTCCGGCTGCGCGGACCACATCATTCGCTCGATGTTCCGTATGAACACCTCGTTGGTGGCGGGTAAGCACATTCTTGCCGCACAGTTCCGCATCGAGCAGCGGCACGCGTGGACGTGCAGCCCCAAACCGACCAACGCGAAGCTGTGGATGACGGGGTCGATCTCGTCGAGCACGACGTGGAACAACCAGCCGACCTGGTACAGCGGGTACACCGCGCAGACCCTCGGCAACCGCAAGTACGGCGCGGCGCATGGTTGTCTCGGCGCCGGCACCATCGAGTTCAATGTGAAGTCGATGGTGGCGAAGGCGGCGGCAAGCAAATGGTCCAACCTAACCGTCGGCCTACGAGCGGTCGACGAGGGCACCAAGAATCAGTGGAAGAGGTTCAACCACGCCTCGCCGAAGCTGTCGATCACCTACAACACCACGCCGAACACCCCGTCGGAGCGCAAGTCGGACGGTAAGGACTGCGCCACCGGTTCTGCGCGGCCGTACGTGCTGACCACCACACCGACCCTCGCCGCGAAGCACTCTGACCCGGACACCTCGCAGCAGTCGTTGACGACCGACTTCTACTGGTGGCCAGTCGGTGGGACGCGGAGCGAGACGAACAAGATCTCGAAGTCGGCGGGCAACCCCTCGATTGTGCCCGGGGCGGTCCCCCCGGGCAGGCTGACCGACGGCACCAGCTACGTCTGGCAGGCCCGGACCTGGGACGGCTCCCACCACAGCGCCTGGTCCGGCACCTGCGAGTTCACCGTGGATGCGACACCGCCGCCACCACCGGCCGGTGTCATGTCCACCTACTACCTCAGCGACGGTACGCCGCGGGGTGGTGTCGGTATCTCGGGCACCTTCAATATCGCCGCGCCGAGTACCCGCCCGTACGAGGTGAAGGAGTACGCCTACAGCCTGGACTCGGGCGTGCTGACCGCCGCGAAGACCGTTCCGGCCCGTACCACCGACTACGGCGCGTCGATCAGCCTGGCTCCGCTGCACGACGGCATCAACCGGCTCTACGTGTGGTCCAAGGACCACGCGGGTCGCTTCTCCACGCCGGTGACATACACGTTCAGTGTCCGTGCCGGATCTGGCCCGGCGGCGGAGTGGACCTTCGAGGAGACCGGCGGCACGACGGCGACCGACGACTCCGGGCACGGCAACACGCTGACCCTCGGCTCAGGTGCCATTCGTGTCGCCGGTCGGTCCGGGGTGGGCACCGCCCTGTCTCTGCCAGGTAACGCCGCGGTCACCAAGACCGGCACCCTCAACAGTCCGCACCCGGACACCGGCGTCTCCACCCCGGTGCGGACCGACGCCGACTTCACCGTCGCGGCCTGGGTGAAGATCAACTCTACGTCCGGCAGCGCGGTCCAGACTGTCTTTAGCGCGAGCGGGTCCAGGACGTCGGCGTACCAGTTGGGTTATGCCGGTAGCAGTCAACGCTGGCGTTTCACCATGGCTGGCGCTGATACCGATAACCCGGCCCTATATAGCGTGTTGTCTGACGCTGCGCCGACGGCGGGTAAGTGGACGCACGTCGCCGGTGTGTATGACGCGTCGACGAAGAAGATGACGTTCTACGTCAACGGTGTGTTGCAGAGTGCCACCAGCACGGTCAGCGGGGGCTTCAACGCCACGACTGAGGTGGCGGTCGGCAAGCGCAAGTGGAACGGCGCCTCCGACAGCTTCTTCACCGGCACGGTCGACGACGTGCGGTTCTACAACTTCACGGAAACGGCGGCCAACCTGGCGAAGCTGGCCATACCGCTTCAGCCGAAAATCACGTTCCCGAGCGGGTCTGATGTGACCGCCGGTGGTCAACTCACGGTGAAGTTCGACGCGGGTGGCGACACGAACGTCACCAAGTTTAGGTACAGCGCCGACGGGACCGGCCTGGGCAGCACGGTGAACGCTAGCGCCCCGGGCGGCACGGCGACCGTCACCATCAACGTCGGCGGTACCACCGGTCAGCGACCGGTGTACGCGGTCGCGGTGGACGACGGCAACCGGGTCAGTGAGATGAGTCAGGGGCAGTTCACGGTGGCGCCGGCGGCGAGCCTGTCCGGCACCGTGTACGACCCGTTCTTCCTGCCGCAGGCCGACGCGATCGTCCAGCTCCAGCCCGGTGGTTACCAGGCCACCACGGGAGCAGACGGGCGCTTCTCGCTGAGCAACTTCC
The DNA here is from genome assembly GCF_003176715.1 of Micromonospora sp. S4605. Taxonomy (NCBI): domain Bacteria; kingdom Bacillati; phylum Actinomycetota; class Actinomycetes; order Micromonosporales; family Micromonosporaceae; genus Micromonospora; species Micromonospora sp. S4605. The sequence goes on along the minus strand of NZ_QGSW01000388.1, from coordinate 13,408 downwards.
CCCCTGGCTCGTACACGATCACGGTGACCTACGGCGGGCGCTGCGGGCCGGCGTTCAGCCAGGCGATCACCATCGACGGTCAGGGCTCGGAACTGGAGATCTACCTCGTCACGTTCAGCGACGACCTGGGTCACACATGCAGCGAGCAAACGACCGCCTTCACGGCGGCGTCCACCGCGCTAGCGCTGACGGGTGACGACGCCGTCACCACCGTACAACTGCCCTTTGCTTTCCCGTTCTACGGTGGCGCGTACCGCAGCGCGTGGGTGGACACCAACGGTGTGCTGTCCTTCGCCGACCCGGGCGGTTCGCACCCGTACACCGGCGGCGGCCAGTTGCCCGCGCCGGCGGACCCGAACGCGCTGGTGGCACCGTTCTGGGATGACCTGGTGGTCGACGCGTCGGCGAGCGTGCGGACCGCCACCACCGGCACCGGCAGCGGCCAGCGGTTCGTCGTCGAGTGGCGCAACGTGCACCGCAAGGGCAACACCGCGGAGCGGCTGTCCTTCGAGGCGATCCTCGCGCCGGACGGCACGGTGACCACCAATTACGACCAGCTGGACACGGCTGCGGAGAAGGGTGCCAACGCCATCGTCGGCATCGAGGCGGCCGCCGGTGAGGACGGGCTGTCGTACTCGGTCGGTGAGCCCGTGCTCAGCAGCGGCAAAGCTGTCACCTTCACCCGCCCGGACGTCGACGGCGGGCTGAAGACCCACACGCTCTCCGGCACGCTCACCGACGCGGCCGGTACCCCGGTCGTCGGCGCCGCGGTCACCCTCGATCCGAGCGGCCTGAGCACCACGACGGCAGCGGGCGGCGCGTACAGCTTCACCGGCTTGGTTGAGGACAGCTACACCGTCTCGGTGAAGCTCGCCGGCCGGTGCGGCGCCGCCGTGCGCAGCCAGGTGGAACTGTCCGCCGACACCGTGCGCAACCTGCAACTTGGCCCCGACTACGGTGGCCTGGGATATGCCTGCGCCACCGGGCCGTCCGGATTCATCGCGGCCTCCACCGTGTTGGCGCTGACTGGCGACGACGTGGCGACCTCGGTCACCCTGCCGTTCGCGGTGAAGTTCCACGGCCAGTCGTACACGACCGGCCGGGTGCACACCAACGGCCTGGTCAGCTTCGGCAGCGCCTCCGGTGAACCGGACACCTGGGCCAACCCGACGATGCCGACCGCCACGGCACCCAACGCGGTGGTGGCCCCGTTCTGGGACGACTTCGAGGTCGACGCCGCAGCCAGCGTGCGAACCCAGACCCTCGGTACCGCCCCGAACCGGTCGTACGTGGTGGAGTGGCGCAACGTCGGCTTCCGACCGACCAACACCGAGCGCCTCACCTTCGAGGTCATCTTCCACGAGGACGGGCGCATCGCCTTCCACTACGGCGCGATGGCCACCCCAGTCCAGCAGGGCGCGGGCGCGACCGTCGGCCTGGAGAACGGCTCGGGCACGGTGGCGGCGCTGTACTCGTTCCATGAGGCGGTGCTGACCGGCAACACCTCGATCACCTACACGCCCGCCCCGGCGGGCACCCTCAAGGGTCTGCTCACCACAGCGGTGACCGGCCAGCCGGTCGCCGGCGCGACGGTCACCCTGAACCCGGGTAACCGCACCTCCACCACCGGCGCGGACGGAAGTTACCAGTTCACCGCCGTTCCGGTCGGTGAGTACAAGGTCGCGGCGTCCACCGGCGATAACCGATGTGCCGGCCAGTACGCCCGCGAAACCGTAAACCACCCCGGCGGGACCTCGGACGTCGACCTGTCAGTCATGGTCGACGGCGACGAGTTCGGCTACAAGTGCACCACCGGCGCGCAAACCTTCATCCCCGGCGACATCGTCGAGGGCTGGTCCGGCGACGAGACCGTGTGGCAGAAGAACCCACCATTCCCGGTCAAGCTCTACGGAGAGTCGCACACCTCGGCCTGGATCAGCGCCAACGGCCTGATCAGCTTCAAAGACCCGGCCTACTTCGGCTGGATCGGCTCCGCGCCGGGCACCATCCCGTCACCCGCCGCCGAGGGATCCCCGAACGCCGCGGTCTACGTGCACTGGGACGACTGGGTGATCGACTCGCAGGCCCGGATCGCCACGAAGATCAGCGGCACCGCGCCGAACCGGCAATGGGTGGTCGAGTGGCGCAACGTGCACCTGTACGGCGATACCAACACCCGCGCCACCTTCGAGGTGATCTTCGCCGAGGGCGGTGACATCACCCTCGCCTACGCCGACATCGATCCGGCCAAGCCGGTCGAGCGCGGTGGTGAGGCCACGGTGGGCATCGAGAACGCCGAGGGGTCCATCGGCTTCCAGTACCTGCACCGCGAGGCGTGGCTGGCCAGCGGCCAGGGCGTCACCTTCAAGCCCAACCCGCCGGGGCAGGGCAGCGTCGTCGGCACGGTGATCTGCCAGGGCAGCCCGGTGGCCGGGGCGACCGTCGCGGCGGCCGGCAAGACGGCCACCACGGCGGCGGACGGCACCTACCGCATCGACGCCATGCCCGCCGGCTCCTGGGCGGCGATCGCCACGGTGACGAGCGGCACCTGCAAGGGCTCCGACGTACGGCAGGCGGTAGTGGGCACCAACACCCAAGCCACCGCCGACTACGCCCTGGGCGCCACCTCCAACGGAGGCGGTTACACCCTGGCCGAGCAGGCCGTGCCGTACACCCCGGCCGACGCGACGGTCCTCGCGCTTACCGGCGACGACGCCTACACCTCGGTCGCCCTGCCCTTCCCCGTGACGTTTTACGGCCAGACATACACCACCGGCTGGGTGGACACCAACGGCGTGCTCAGCTTCGCCGACCCCGGCGAACCCTCACCAGACGCCTGGCCCATCCCCTCACCGGACAGCCCAGAGGAACCCAACGCCGCCCTCTACCCCTTCTGGCACGACTGGGTCGTCGACAGCAACGCCAGCGTCCGCACCGCGCTGCGGGGCAGCGCACCCAACCGGCAGTTCGTCATCGAGTGGCGCAACGTCCACTCCTACGAGGACCCGCTCACCAGGGTCACGTTCCAGGTGATCCTCGACGAGGCCGGCGGCTACAGCTTCGCCTACACCGACAACGACGGCACGTTCCTGGAGCGGGGCGGCGGCGCCACCATCGGCATCGAAAACTCCGACGGCACCTCCGCCATCCAATACACCTACCGGCAACCGGTCCTCCGGCCCGGTCTGGGACTTCGCTTCAACCCGCCCACCCCCTAACCGCCACGCCAGGTCGGAAGGTGCCCGCTCCGGAGGGCACCTTCCGACTCCTCCCGCCTAATCCGCGTGACCTACGGAGGCACCCGTGTCCTCAACCGATCCTCAATCAGTACCGAGGGTTACTAGGCGGTGGCGCGACAGCCGCTGGTATCCAGCCTTCGCGGCTGGCGTCACCGCCGTCGTGGCGGCCGGTCTGCTCCACGCGCCCCCAGCGAAGGCCGCGCCCACCAAGCCCTACACCCCTGCGCAGGCCAAGCCGGTGCCTACCGTGCCGGTACAGAAGCCGAAGGCGAGCACGGCGAAGCCGGCTGCGCGTCCGGCGGTCGCCGCGGCGAAGCCGGCGCCGGTATGGCCGGCGGCTCGGACCGAGGTCGTCGAGGTGTCCAACGATGCCCGCGCGAACAGGTCCGGCGACCTTCCGGTACGCGTGTCGGCGGGCCCGGCAGCGGCGCGCGGGACATCTGCGCCGCAGCGGGTACGCGTCGAGGTCCTCGATCGGGCGGCCACAGAACGGGCCCGGGTGGAGGGCGTCCTGGTGCGTCTTGCCAGGGCCGACGGTGTCCGCGCCGCGGGCAGGGCGAAGGTCACCGTCGACTACCGGTCCTTCGCCACGGCCTACGGGGCGGACTGGTCCAGCCGGCTGCGACTGGTGGCGTTGCCCGAGTGTGCCCTGACTACCCCGGAACGGCGGGAGTGCGCCGGCACGCCGCTGCCGTCACGGAACGATCCCGCCACGAAGTCGCTGGCGGTGGAACTGTCGCTCGGCGAGGCCCAAACGATGGTGGCGGCGACCGCGGGGGCTTCCGGTCCGGCCGGTGACTACGCCGCCACGTCGCTGAACCCCTCGGCGACCTGGGCGGTCGGCGGCAACACCGGCGCGTTCACCTGGTCGTATCCCATGCGGACACCGCCGGCCTTGGGCGGCCCGGCCCCGCAGGTCGGTCTCTCCTACTCCTCACAGTCGGTCGACGGTCAGCACGCCGCCTCCAACAACCAGCCCTCCTGGATCGGTGAGGGCTTCGAGCCGTCGATCGGCGGGTTCATCGAACGGCGCTACCAACCGTGCGCGCGTGACATGGATGGCTCGGCCAACAACGACAAGAAGACCGGCGACCTGTGCTGGGAGACGGACAACGCCGTCCTGTCGTTGGTGGGCCATTCCGGCGAGCTGATCTTCAATGCGGCTGAGAACCGGTGGCACCTCCGCGGCGACGACGGCTCGCGCATCGAACGCAAAACCGGCGCGAGCAACGGCGACAACGACGGCGAGCACTGGGTCGTTACCACCAGTGACGGTGTCCAGTACTGGTTCGGCCGCAACCGCCTGCCCGGCTGGACCTCCGGCAAGCCGGAGACCAACTCGACATGGACGGCTCCGATTTTCGGCAACGATCCAGGTGAGCCCTGCCACGGGACTGCGTTCATCGACTCGGACTGCTCTCAGGCGTGGCGGTGGAGCCTTGACTACGTAGTCGACCCCTCCGGCAACTCGACGTCGTACTGGTACCAGCGGGAGACCAACAAGTACGGCCGCAACCTGAACCCGGACGACGATGCCACCTACGACCGTGGCGGCTGGCTCGACCGGATCGACTACGGCACCCGCCAGGTCAACGGCGTCGACTCGGTGCTGACCACGACCGCGCCGATGCGCGTCGAACTCGGCGTCGCGGACCGGTGCCTGAGCGACTGCGCCATCCGTGACGAGGTGCACTGGCCGGACACCCCGTGGGACATGGCCTGCTCGGCGACGTCGTGCCCGGACAAGTTCTTCCCCACGTTCTGGTCCACCAAGCGGCTTTCCACCATCACCACCCAGGTTCGCAACGGCACGGGATACAGCGACGTCGAGCGGTGGACGTTGACCCACACCTTCCCCGATCCGGGTGACGGCACCCGCGCCGGGCTCTGGCTCGACAAGCTCTCCCACACCGGCCTCGTCGGCGGCAGCGCCTCCGTCCCAGACGTCGAGTTCACCCCTGTCCAGCTGCCCAACCGGGTCGACACGATCGACTTCGCTGCGGCGATGAACTGGATGCGGATCACGAAGATCCGCAACGAGACCGGCGGAACGATCAGCGTCAACTATTCCGAGCAGGACTGCAAGGCCGGGCAGACAATGCCCACCCCGCACACCAACACACGCCGCTGCTATCCGGTGATCTGGGAACCAGAGGGCTACTCCAACCCCGTCACCGACTGGTTCCACAAGTACGTGGTCACAACGATCTACGAGAACGACAACACCGGTGGTGTTCCACCGCAGGGCAGCCCGCGGATTGCCTACTCCTACACCTACTACGACGGGATCGCCTGGCACTACAACGACGACGACGGACTCATCGACCGGAAGCACAAGACCTGGTCGGACTACCGCGGCTACGGACGGGTCGGGGTGACCGTCGGCGACGCCGGCGAGCAGACCTACACCGAGACCCGGTATTTCCGCGGCATGTACGGCGACAAGCTGGCACCGACCGGTGGCACGCGCACGACGACCGTCGACGGGATCAACGACGAGGATTGGTATGCGGGCATGACCCGCGAGACCAAGGTATTCAACGGCCCGGGCGGAGCCGAAGTCCAGCGTGAAGTCAACACGCCCTGGGAATCGGGGGCGACTGCCACCCGCACGATCAACGGCGACACCGTCACCGCCCGCTTCACCCGTGTCGGCACGGTCACCCGCCACACGGCCCTCGACGGCGGGCGCGGCGAGCGGGTCAACAAGACAGTCACCACGTACGACGACCACGGCATGGCCGTCACCGTCGACGACCTCGGCCTGGACGGCGTCGCTGGCGACGAGCAGTGCACGAAGAATGACTACACACCGCGCAACACCGACGCCTGGATCATGGATCGGCTCCACCGGGTGCAGTCGTACGCGGTGAAGTGCGCCGACGCCGCGACGCCCAGCGCCCTCGCCGAGACGGATGTGATTGGAGAGACCCGCACCCGCTACGACAACCAGGCCTTCGAAGCGGCGCCGGTCAAGGGCCTCGCCACCCACACCGACGAAATCGCCGCCTGGAACGCCGGCGCACCAACCTTCACCACCGTTGATCGGAACGCCTATGACGTCCACGGGCGGGCCGTTTCCACTTGGGACGCCATGGACAAGGCGACCACGACCGCCTTCACCCCGGCGACTGACGGTCCGGTCACGTCAACGCTGTCGAAGAACCCGTTGCTGCACGAGACCACGACAACGTTGGATCCCGCCTGGAACCTGCCCACGTCGATCGTCGACCCGAACGGCAAGCGCACCCTCCTTCGTTACGACCCGCTGGGGCGGCTGACCGCAGTGTGGGGTCCCGGTCGGGACGAGGCTACCGAGACGGCCAACAACACGTTTAGCTACCAGATCCGCACCGACGCGCCATCGGTGATCGCCACCTCACGCCTGAACGCCGCAGGGGATTACGTCACGTCGTACGAGCTCTACGACGGCCTCATGCGCGAGCGGCAGACACAGCGGCCGTCTTCCTCTGGCGGCCGGCTCATCACCGAGTCGTTCTACGACACGGCGGGCCGGTCGGTGCTCAAGTTCGACACGTACCATGCCAGCGGAGCACCGGGCGGAACGCTGCTGACGGCGACAGACAAGGCGTTTGTGCCGAGGCAGACGCGCACCGTGTACGACGGGGCCGGGCGTACCACGGCGGACATCTTCCAGCCCTACGGCGCCGAGCGGTGGCGGACCTCCACGTATTACGCCGGTGACCGCACCGATCTGACCCCACCTGAGGGCGGCACGGCGACCTCCAAGGTCACCGATGTGCGGGACCGGATCGTTGAACTCCGGCAGTACCACGGGGCGACCCCGACTCCGGGTACGGCGGCTAGCTGGGACGCGACGTCCTACAGCTATGACCGGCGGGGTCACCTGACGAAGGTAGTCGATGCCAAGGGCAACGACTGGATCTACCGGTACGACATCCGTGGCCGGCAGACCGAAATCGACGACCCCGACAAGGGACTGACCGTCTCCACCTATGACAACGCGGGACGGGTCAGCACCATCACCGACGCGGCCGGACAGAAGATCGCTTATCTGTACGATCCGCTGGGCCGTAAGCGTGCCACATACGAAAACCAGGTGGGCGGCCCGTTGCGCGCCCAGTGGATCTACGACACCATCGCCAAGGGCTACCTGTCCCAGTCGACCCGGTTCGTGGGGTCGGCACCGTACCAGGTCAAGATCCTTGACTACAACGACAGCTACCTGCCCGGAAACACCCAGCTCATCATCCCGGCCAGCGAAACCGGCCTGGCCGGTACGTACAACTACAACAACACCTACAACCTCGATGACACGGTCGCCTCGACGAGCATCCCGTCGACCAACACGGGACTGCCTGCCGAAGCGCTGACATACGGCTACGACAGCCTGGGGAAGCCGACCACCCTGCACACGCTGTACGGCAGCCAGTCGTCATCGTACGTGGCCGACACCGACTACAACGCCCTCGGGGAAATCGACCAAATTGAGCTGTACACCGGCAGCGGCGGTCGAGTCTTCCAGAAATACAGCCGGGAACTGGAGACCGGCCGGCTCACCGGCGTCCGAACCGACCGTGACTCGATCACACCGCACATCGTCGCCGACACTCGGTACAGCTACGACGACATCGGCAACATCACCAAGATCGTCGACGCCGCCCCCGACCCCGTTGATGACACCCAGTGCTTCGGCTACGACCACCTGCGGCGGCTCACCGAGGCGTGGACGCCCGGGAACGGCGACTGCACCGCCGCGCGGTCTGTCGCCGCACTCGGCGGGCCAATGCCGTACTGGCACTCCTGGCGCTTCGATGTGCTCGGCAACCGGACGTCCGAGGTGGTGCACCGGAGCACCGGAGACGCCACAACCACCTACACGTACCCGGCCTCCGGCGCCACCAGTGTCCGCCCGCACGCGGTCACAGCCACGTCGGGCGCCAGCGCCGGCGCCTACACCTACGACGCCACCGGCAACCTCACCAGCCGGCCCACGCCGTCGGCGGGCACCCAGAGGTTGAAATGGGATCCCGAGGGTCACCTGGAGACGTCCACCGACGCGACAGGGGAGACCCGCTATATCTACGACGCGGACGGCAACCGCCTCATCCGTCGGGACCCGACCGGCAGGACGCTCTACCTGCCGGGTCAGGAAATCCGCTACACCACCAGCACCGGCACTACGTCGTGCACCCGGTACTACTCCTTCGCCGGATCGATGGTCGCGTCCCGGACCAGCGCCGGGCTGACCTGGCTCTCACCGGACCACCAGGGAACCGCGCTGGTCGCCGTTCAGGCCGGCACCCAGCAGGCCACCGTCCGCCGGCAGACCCCCTACGGCACGCCCCGGGACGGGACGACGCCGGCCTGGCCGAACGACAAGGGGTTCGTCGGCGGCACCATCGACAACACCGGCTTGATCCACCTCGGGGCCCGGGAGTACGACCCCCTCCTCGGACGGTTCGTATCCCTCGATCCCGTTATGGACCTGCTCGACCCGCAGCAGATCAACGGCTACGTCTACAGCAACAACAACCCGGTCACGCTCTCTGACCCGTCGGGCCTTAAGTTCGAGGAAGAGACCTGGGCGGAGTACCACAAGCGGGTCCAGAAGCACAACGCACAGCAGGCGAAGGAAAAGAAGAAGAAGTACCTCGGTTTCCTGAACAACGCCCGTCACCGTGCCGCCCAGCTCGCGGCCCAGGAACGGATCAAAAAGCAGGTAGCTGACATGGGCGGCGACCCGGACATGGTGGTCATCGAGTACGAGATCGCCGACGCCTGCAAGACCAAGAAGCACAAGGGACAATGCGGCGAATCAGGTAGCGCCGACATCGTATACATCGATGAGGACACCAGGACGATCTATGTCTGGGAGGTCAAGATCGCCCACCGGCCGGACGAGGCGGCGAGCGACGTCAAGCACTACATACGTAAAATCAAGGCACAGGGCAAGTACGACGCCAAGCCGGGCTTCGCGCTAACCTCGCTGGTGTTCGCGGCCGTGCCAGGCACCCCGGAAACAGTGGTGGTGTTCAACGGCCCAACCGAAGGCCAGGTGTTGTACCGTCCGTTCCGGTGGCGCACGCCCAAGCCACCGGAGCCCCCGAGGACCGCCCCGGAGCCGGTGCGAGTGTACAAGCCGGTCCAAGTCCAGGAACCTGTGATCAAGAATCCGTGGGTGGTCGGAACGATCGTCACCGTCGGCGTGGTCGGCCTGGCTGGTGCCTGCGTCCTCGCGACCGCGGGAGCGTGCGGTCTCGCTCTCGGCGCCGGTGCCATCGGCGGTACCTTGGCCGCATCAGGATAATCTGCTCGTCGCCGACCCGGCGAGCTGGAAAGGAGTTGCTGGTGTCCCCGCAGACGTCGTTCAACGGCTTCCTCGAGGACTTGGCGGTCCAGCTCGCCGGGCACGGCTTCGAGCGCGGAGATGAAGGGCGCGTCTTCCGTCAGTTCTCACCGCAGGGGGATGCGCTCATCATCGAGGTGCAGCCTTCGGAGCATTCCACCCGCTGGGAGAAGGTTTTCTACATCAACGTGGCCTTGGTGCTGGCACCAAATTGGGAATGGGACCGGCAGCGAACTGGGAGGTCGGACTCGGAGCTTCCCCGGCACTACGACGGCATGTGGCGGAGACGGCTCGGATTCACCCGACTCTCGCCGGGCGGTGACCAGTGGCGGATTGCCGACGACGAGACCGCCGCTGCGGTGTCCGACCAGGTGCGGCGGCTCCTCGACGAGATCGTGCCGCAGCTCCTGCCCCTGCTGGATCGCACCGTGGTTCTCGACGAAACTCCGGACATCCTCGGCCCGGGGGCCTGGCTGCTCCGCGCGTGGCTGCTGGCGGAACAGGGCCCGACCGAGAAGCTGCAGCATCTGCTGTTCGTGGAGAGACCGGCTCACACCCACGACTCCGTCCCAACCAGGACAGTATGGAACTACGCGAACAGCCGTTCTCGAAAGGCCGAGCAGCACTAGGGCTTAGGGCTCACAGATGGCGCTTCACGGCTCGGCCGGCCGGCAAGTCTCTTGAGGACGCCGGGGCGCGCGGCATGGACGCGGACAGAGCATCACCGAGCGGCGGCACCCGTGACGTGAAGATCGGCGGGATCAACGACGAAGACTGGTACGCCGGCACCACGCGCGAGGTCAAGAACTTCAACGGTCCGGGTGGCCAGGTCGTCAACCGACAGACCAACGAGCCCTGGGCATCGCCGGCGACGGCGAGCCGCACGATCAACGGTGACACGGTCACGGCCCGTTTCAACCGGATCGCGGTCACGCGGTCCTACACAACACTTGACGCCGGCCGGGTCACGAAGGTCGTCAAAAGCTTCGACTCCAATGGCATGACCACCCAGGTCGACGACCTGGGGGAGGAGAGTGTCGCCGGGTACGAGAAGTGCACCAAGAGCGAGTACAACCCACGTAACGTCGGTTCCTGGATCATGGACCGCGTCCACTCCTCGAAGACGTTCGCGGTCGAGTGTGCCGATGCCGACGGAACACTGACCGACGAGGTGTCATCAGTGAACTTCGCACGTCCTACGACTCACAGGTGTTCGGCACAGCACCGAACCGGGGTCTGCCGACGCGAGCGGAGAAGATGTCCGCCTGGAACGGCGGTGCGCCGACGTTCGTGACGCAGAACCGCGCCGCCTACGACGTACAGGGCCGAGTGACGTCCACCTGGGACGGCATGAACTACGAGACCAAGACCGCCTACACTCCCGCCACTGGGGCACCAGTCACGGCCATGACGGTCACCAACCCGCTGCAGCACGTGGCGGTCACCAACCTCGAACCGGCCTGGGGCCTGACCGCATCAACGGTCGATCCCAACAACAAGCGCACCGACCTAGGTTATGATCCGTTAGGCCGTCTCACCTCGGTATGGCTCCCTGACCGGGACAAGGCCACAGAGACGCCGAACCTCAAGTACACGTACCAGTTGCGCACCACCGAGCCAAGCGTCGTCACCACGGCCCGGCTGAACGCCGCTGGCAACTACGTCGAGAACTTCGCCCTCTTCGACGGCCTACTTCGCGAACGTCAGACGCAGGTCGCATCCCCCTCAGGCGGACGGTTGCTTACCGACGCCTTCTACGACACCGCGGGACGCAAGGTCGTCAGTTTCGGCACCTATCATGCGACCGGCACCGCCGGTGGCACACTGAGCACAGCCGTCGACCGCGCCCTCGTGCCGAACCAGAGCCGTATCGTCTACGACGGCGTGGGCCGAGTGACCGGCACCGTCTTCCAGCCATACAACGCGGAGCGGTGGCGGACCACGACCTACTACGCCGGGGACCGTACCGACGTTACAGCGCCAGAGGGCAGCCCGGCGGCCAGTTCGACTGTCACCGACGCCCGCGACCGGACGGTCGAACTTCGGCAGTACCACGGGGCCACCCCGACCCCCGGCACCCCGGGAAGTTGGGACACCACCCGCTTCACGATCGACCGGCGCGGAAATCTCACGAAGGTCACCGACTCGGCGAACAACGTCTGGACCTACGTCTATGACACCCTGGGCCGGCAGATAGAGAGCCAGGATCCCGACCGAGGCAAAACCACCTTCACGTATGACAACAACGACCGGGTCACCACTTCCACCGATGCCCGAAACAAAAAGCTGGCGTACCTGTACGACCCGCTCGACCGCAAGCGGGCGGTGTACGACAACCAGATCGGTGGGACGCCGCGAGCGCAGTGGATCTACGACACCCTCGCCAAGGGGCGGATCACCCAGTCCACCCGAATGGTGGGATCGGCCGCCTATCAGGTGAAGGCCCTCGGTTACACCGACAACTATGAGCTGACCGGAACCCAGGTCATCATCCCGGCCTCCGAGACCGGATTGGCAGGAACCTACAATTTCGAGAAGACCTGGAACATCGACGGCAGCATGGCCTCGAGCACCTTTCCATCGACCAACGGCGACCTGCCAGCCGAGACGCTGACCTACGACTATGACGACTTCGGCGGCCTGACGACCGTAAAGTCGCTCTACGGCTCGACACTGATGTCTTACGTGGCCGACACGGACTACAACGCACTCGGGCAGATCGAGCAGGTGGAGCTCTATACCGGTTCAGGCGGGCGGGTCTTCCAGGCGTTCACTCGTGAGCTGGAAACAGGACGCCTGCTCGGCATCCGGACCGACCGCGACCAGGTAGCGCCGTACATCCTCAGCGACGTCCGGTACACCTACAACAAGGCTGGGAACATCACCCGGATCCAGGACGTAGCCCCGGATCCGGTCGATGACACGCAGTGCTTTGACTACGACTACCTCGGACGGTTGACTGAGGCGTGGACCCCGGAGTCCGGCGACTGTGCGGCTACGCGGAGTGTCGCGACACTCGGGGGCCCGGCCTCCTACTGGCACTCGTGGGCCTACGACAAGGTCGGCAACCGCAAGCAGGAGACCGTGCACAGGGCGGTCAGCGACGCAGTAACCAACTACGTCTACCCGGCGGCCGGCAGCGCCAAGCCGCACACCCTGTCCTCGACGACGGGCGCGCGGCCCGGCACCTATACCTACGACGAGATGGGCAACACCCTTACCCGCCCCACGGCAGACGCTGGCACGCAGAACCTAGAATGGGATAACGAGGCGCTTCTGGCCAACTCGACCGACGCCACGGGCCCGACCAGCTACATCTACGACGCCGACGGCAACAGGCTGATCCGTCGTGATCCACAGGGCAAGACGCTCTACCTGCCGGAACAGGAGATTCGCTACAACAACAGCACGCAATCAACGACCTGTATCCGGTACTACAACCACAACGGCAGCACGGTCGCCTCCCGGACCGCCGCAAAGTTGACCTGGCTGGCGGTCGATCACCAGGGCACCGCGCTGGTATCCGTTGACGCGGCGGACCAGTCGCACACCATCCGGCGGCAGAACCCCTTTGGTGTGCTGCGCACCGCCTCGGACTGGCCGAACACACGCGGTTTCGTCGGAGGAACCGACGACAACACCGGGCTGACGCACCTCGGCGCCCGGGAGTACGACAACATTATCGGTCGCTTCCTCTCCTCCGACGAGGTCATGGACCTCACCAACCCACAACAGATGCACGGCTACACGTACGCCCACAGCAACCCGGTCACGTACGCGGATCCGACAGGCAACCTGGAGTGCGGTAACGACGACTGCTCAATGAACTCGCGCCCGA
>NZ_QGSW01000071.1:0-17532 GCF_003176715.1 Micromonospora sp. S4605 | reverse complement strand
CTAGCCAGCGGCCAGCCGTACACGCCGGAGCCGGCGGGCGGCGCGGAGGTGTGGCCGAAGCGGGGTGGCGACGGTGGACCGCCGGCACACCCGCCCCCGTCGTCGGCACACCTCCGCGCCCCGCGCTCACGCCGGCTGCGGCACCCGACCCCGGCCCCGTCGACCACGCCCGCTGGGAGCCGGCTCCGGGGCCTCCTGCGCCGGCCCCAGCTCGCCGTCGGGTGCCTCGTCCTCGCCGCCCAGCGGCGCCAGCTCGTCGGCACCGGCGGCCGGGCCGTCGTCGGCGCCCAGCGGCCCGGTACCGCCCGTGCCGCCGGCCAGACCGTCGACGGTCAACTCCACGCTGCGGGCGTCACCCGGCCGACCGCCGACCGCCGACCCGGTGCCCAGTCCGTCGTCATCGTCGTCCGCCCGCTCGTCGAAGGGGTCGAGCGGCCCGGTGAAGGTGGCGTGGGTGGGCAGGTCACGACCGGGCCGGGAGGTGGTGAACCCGGACAGCTCGAAGTCGTCGTCGAGCGGGCGCTCGTCCGGCCGGGCGGGCGCCTCGCCGGTCGGCACCGGCTCGGTCGGCTCGCCGTGCACCCGCTGCTCCGCCTCGGCGTCCTCGACGGTGCTGGTGGTCAGGCTGGGCCGGTTACGCAGGAAGCGGCCCCGGCCCCGGGACAGGTCGTGCCCGACCGCGACCGCCTCCAACTCGTACAGCGTGCGGTGGTTGCCGGCGTCGTCGGTCCAGTCGCGGGTGTAGAGCCGACCGCACACCACCACCGGGTCGCCGACCATCACCGAGGCGGCCACCCCCTCGGCGAGCTTGCGCCAGCAGTTGACGCGGACCCGCAGGCTGTTGCCGTCGACCCAGCGGCCGCTGTCCCGGTCGAGGCGGCGGGCGGTCGAGGCGACCTTGAAGTTGGCCACCAGGGTGTTGCTCTGGGTGGTGCGGCGCCACTCCGGCGCGGTCAGCACGTTGCCGACGACCGTGACGTACGTGTCGAACATCGTCCCTCCAGGGGAGATCAGGCTTGGCATGGCGAGTCGACTCGTGCCGAGCCTGGCCCGGCGCTCCGCCCGGCACCGGCCCGTGCCGCCCGCCTGTGGACAGCCCGACCGGCTGTGGACAACGCCCCGATCAAGCAGCCGGTGTGCTATGCGCCCCGGCCGGACGCCCGCGTCGATCGCGCCCGGCCGGACGCCCGTGACCGTGGGCACACCGGCGGGCACCAGCGGTCGCGGTCGCGGCGCGGGCCCGGGTCAGCCGGCGCTCGCCACGGCCGCCTGATCAAGGGCCGAGCGGCCCGGGTACGACGCCCGGCCGGCCCTGGGCCGGCGGTGATCACGGTCGGACCATCGAGGTGCGACAAGCGTCGCGTTCCGGACGGAGCGCGGCGGGGTATGGATTTGATCAACCGCACCGCCGACAGCACGACGTCGAACGAAAGGTCAGCGCCATGATGACGACCACCATCCGTTCCGCCCGCGTCCCCGGCCAGGTGCGGCGATGAGCGCCGTCGCGAACCCCGCCACGGTGGCCGGGTGCCTGCGGGTCGGCGCCGGGTTCTCCCAGGGCGACCGGAACTGGATCGTCGAGCAGTTCGCCACCCTCGACGCCCGGCTGGCCGCCTTCCACGCGGACGCCACCGAGCTGGAGGTGTCGGTGAAGGACCGGGATTCCCGGGGCCAGAAGGTCACCCTGGAGTGCTGGATCGCCGGCCGGCAGAAGATCGTCACCACCTCGGCCGAGGAGGACCTGCGGGCCGCGCTCAACGACGCCCGCGATGACCTGCGGCGGCGGCTCAACGACGCGAAGACGAAGCAGGAGCCGCGGCACAACAAGCACGTCCGGGAGATCGGCCAGCCGCGGGCCGGCGAACCGGCGGGCGACGTCGACCCGGCCCGCGCCGACGCGGAGACCGCCTGAGGCGTACGCGCCGCGTCCCCGTCCGCCGGGTGCGGGCGGACGGGGACGCGGGAGCCCCGGGGGGCTACCGCCGGGTAGCTTCCGGGCGTACCGTCACCGAGGTGGAACCGGACGTGCTGGGCCCGCCGTACGAGCGGCAGACGATCGACCTGGGCACCGACGACGAGGGGCCGGTGGTGGCCACCCTGGTCCGCCGCCGGGCGGAGCGCCCCACGAGGCGCGCCGTGCTCTACACGCACGGCTTCACCGACTACTTCTTCCAGGCCCACCTCGGCCACTTCTTCGCCGAGCGGGGATGGGACTTCTACGCCCTCGACCTGCGCAAGCACGGCCGCAGCCTGCTGCCGCACCAGACCCCGAACTTCTGCCGGGAGATCGGCGACTACTTCCCGGAGCTGGACGCCGCAGCGAAGATCATCCGCGACGACGACGGGCACGACACCCTGCTGGCCATGGGCCACTCCACGGGCGGGCTGGTCATGCCGCTCTGGGCGCACGCCCGGCGGGACGCCGGGATCATCGACGGGGTCTTCCTGAACAGCCCGTTCTTCGACCTGAACGCGCCCTGGCTGCTGCGCCGCCCGATCGCCGCGGCCGCCGCGCGGCTGGGCCGCCGGGCGCCGCGCCGGGTCCTGCCGTTCGGGCTCGGCACCGTGTACAGCGAGACCATCCACGCCGACCACCGCGGCGAGTGGCAGTACGACCTGGAGTGGAAGCCGCTCGCCGGGTTCCCGGTCCGGGCCGGCTGGCTCAACGCGATCCGCACCGGCCAGCGGCAACTGCGCGCCGGGCTGGACATCCAGGTGCCGGTGCTGCTCGCCTGCTCGACCCGCTCGTTCAAGGGCACCCGGTGGCACGAATCGGCCGCCCTCGCCGACGCCGTGCTGGACGTCGAGCACATGGTCCGCTGGGCGCCCCGGCTGGGCCGGCACGTCACGGTGGCCCGCTTCGACGGCGGCATGCACGACCTGACGCTCTCGGGCCCAGCCGTGCGGGGGCAGGTCTTCGCCGAGGTGGGCCGCTGGGCCGAGGCGTTCCTCGGCGCCGGGCCGACCGACGTACGCCCGACGGCCGTCGACGCCGGCGTGCCCGGCGGCCGGCGACCGGCGGACGAGCCGGACCCGGCGGACGCGGCCAGGCAGAGCGGCTGACCGCCCGGGCGCGACCGACCGGCGGGCCGGGTGTGCTCAGGCGGGGCCGGGTGCCGCCGGGATGGCGGCCCGGATCCGGTCGAACGTCGCCACCGGGTGCCCGCCCACGGTGGCCGGCAGGACCAGGCCCAGACAGTGCAGCGCGACCTCGCCGGCGGCGTCGGCCTGCACGCCGAACACCGGCGCGCCGACGTAGCCGGGCGGCAGCTCCGTGGTGATCCGGACGGCGTCGCCGGCCCGCACCACCTGCTCGATGGCCACCTCCAGCGGCCGGGATCCGTCCTCGCGGACCCCGTTGGCGAGGATGAACGCGGACCCGGGCTCCGCGCCGATCCGGGCGACCACATCGGCGCCGGCCGCGACGCTCTCGGCCACCTGCTGGGTCCGCCACCGCCAGCCGGCCCGCCGCGCGTCCTCATGCAGGCCGGCGGTGGGCAGGATCGCGACGCCGAGTTCGGTCCGGTGCAGCCAGGACTCCGGCGCCGGCACGACGTCGCCGGCCGCCCCCGCCGGCTCGGTCAGGCTCGCCCGCAGGCCGAGCTCGCCCAGCGGCGCGTCGGTGAGCGCGTCGGCGGTCAACAGGTACTCCCCCGCCGAGTCGCGGAAGAAGAACGCGGTGCCGGCGGTCGCCGGGACCTGGCCGATCCCGCGGAACGGCAGGATGGCACGGCCGACGAGCTGGCACAGCTCGTAGGCGACCTCGTTCTCGACGTCCGGGTCAAGCAGCACGAGGCCGAGGGTACGGATCGGAGGCGCCGTGGGGGGCGGCGGGCCGGAATCCGGGTGCCACCGGCCGGCAGCACGTGCGACGCTGATCGGCGGCGTGGCCTCCCGGGCACCCGTTCCACCGCTCGCGCCGGAGGCGGCGGTACCCTTCTGGCGCGACGACCACAGCATGCGCCCGTAGCTCAGCGGATAGAGCAGGGGACTTCTAATCCCAAGGCCGCAGGTTCGAATCCTGCCGGGCGCGCCACCTATTACCAGCGGAAACGCCGATCGGCGTTGATCTTCGATTCTGGCGGGTACAACCTCGGTACAACTGCGTCACGCGTGGCCAGCCGCAGCAAGCGCCGCAGCAGGTGCACGGTGATGGCAGCCTGGCGGGTGCTCAGCGCCAGCAGAGCCAGCGGGTGCGGGTCCTTAACGGGTCCTGGTCGAACCCCTCCACGCACAGCACCGGCAGGCCGGTGGCCTGGTGCAAGGTCACCCGCAGGTACATCGCCTCGCGGTCCTCCGGCCGCAGCAGCACCGGCCGCGAGCAGTGCGCGCCAGCGGGTCGGTCCGAGGTCACGGTGCACTCCTTGCGGTCGCACCAATGAGGATGGACACGTACGTTATTCATGGGTGGCCTCCTCGCAGGCGATCAAGGCCCCGACCGGTGTCGCTAGCACCGCGTACGGGGGCGACCACTTACCGCGACCGCCCGATAGTCGCATTGACTGTGGGCGAACAAGGAATGGAACTGCTGTCGGGTACCAGCCTCGGCCTTTCGGTGGGTAGATCTACATGCGACGGAGCGTCACAATGATCGCTCCAGACTGTAGGGGGAGCCATGTCTGTCGCTGTGGGAGATCCAACCCCGCTCCGGGGGGATCTGGATGAGAAACAGTGCATGGAGACGCTCCAAGAGGCTTACCTCCACGCGGTGGCCGCCGCAGCCCGGTGTTCCCTTGCCAAGCCCAACAGGGACCGTGGAATCGACTGGATAGTGGGCCATCAGTCGGACGGACACGTCGGCGATTTTGAGGCACAGCTGCGAGTCCAGCTGAAGGCAACGTATCAGGTGGAGCCAGACCCCGATCTGGAGTCGGTTGGGATATCGATAGCGAACAACCAGCTGGCTCGTCTCGCAAGGTCGCCCGTGATCAATTCAAGCATCCTCGTGGTCATGCTCGTACCACGCGATATCGATGAATGGATCGAGGTGCAGTCCAATCACATGTTGCTGAGGCATTGTTGCTATTGGAGGAACCTCGAAGGGCACCCGATTACCGGCAAGGATGAGACGGTTGTCAGGGTGCCGACGGCGCAGGTTTTCGACGAGTTCGCTCTTTGCGACATCATGCAACGAATCGGATCCGGTGGTCGGGCATGACCATTCCGATGGACGCCGTAGCGTTGGATGGCTCATGGATCAGCCCGAGCCAGACGGTGGCCTACCTTCAGCGTCAGGGGTGGACGGTTCGTGGGGGCCGGGACGGGCTGTACTTGCGGCTCGTCCCTCCCACCGTTGGCCGCAGCGTTGTCGTTCCACTAGATGCACGCCATGCCGACTTTCGGGACTTGCTGAGCGATGCTGTAGCGACCGTCGGAGACATCGCCGGACTCGACTATCAGCGGATGCTGACCCGCCTCGACGTGGGCATCGGCGATCTGGTGCGGTTCCGTAAAGAGATGCCAACACCGCATGGAACCATCCCGTGGTCGTCTGGTCAGTCGTTGATTGCCTCGTCCACTCGGCTGCTGGAAGCGGCGGCGAAAGCTCAGCGGGAGAAAGTTCAGTACTTCGGCAACAAGCACTGGACCTCCGCCAAGGCGTACATGAACAGTGTTCGAATGGGGCAGACCGAGGTCGGTAGCTATATCGTCACCGCGCTCACGCCTGTAGGGGATATTGCCGGGGTGGACGTTCCGCTGCCGGGATTCGGCGAGGCACTTACCGGCCGCGAGGTTACGCGCACGCTGGTGTCAAGCTTGGAGGCGACGCGAGACGCGACAGACTACTTCAACAGAACGTCGTCCAGTGCCGCCTTTGATGAAGCTGTGCAATACGGGGTCTCATATGAACTGACGCAGGCTCTGGCTCAGCTTGTCGCTAACTCGGACGGGGCTGATGTCGGCGTGGAGTGGCGAGACTGGCGGGAAGATGCGCCCGCCCCGACCTACGTCCAATTCGAACCGTCGGATGTAGCCGCCCTAGAGAGCGCCAGCAATCGGTTCGCTAGAACCGAGCCTCCCGCCGACGTGACGGCACTCGGGACCGTGACCCTGCTCGACCGGCCTAGACCCGGCACCGCTGGTGTGATACGCCTGAACGTGATTGAGGGCTCGCAAGCCAAAAAGATCCGGGTCCGGTTACCCGAAGAGTTGTACGACCAAGCAATCCAGGCTTTCCGGGAAGGACTCGCGATGCGCCTGTCTGGCCGACAGGAGAAGGAGGGAAGGCTGTACTGGCTCTATGACCCGCGAGGGATCGACCTTGTTGAGGTTCCAGCGGCTATAGCACCTGAGCCGGCCGAGCGGGACAATGACGACGAGCTCGATCAGCCCCTGTTTTAGGGCGAGCGGGGCCGCCCACCGGCAAGGTAGATGGCCCCGATACCTGCGGTTCGCGGCCATCCGCGGTATGGAGGTGCTGGTACGTCACTCCGGCAAGACTTCATCGAGGATCGCGAAGACCCAACCGATCATTTTACGGACCTTAGCCTGGACGGTGCCTGCATGGAGAGCGCTGCTGCCCGTCGAGTAGGTCTGCCGTCCGATCTGGCCCACCAACTGGTCGATGAGCTCGTCCACGCCCTTGACCTGATCCTTGTTTCCGCCACGCTGCTGGACGGCGTAGCGAGTCCTCTCAGCCTGGCTCGGGTTTCGCTTGCCGCCCTGCTCAATCCCCACGTACCAAGGCTGTTTCCGGACTTCGTCATCCGGCGCGAACATTTGGACCGTTGCCCGCATCACCTCGCGAGCCTCGCCCGCTGGTCCAATGTAGCTAAGCCTGGTGTGATCGTTTAAATCCCTGAGCGCCTGCTCTAAGGAATCGGCCAACGAGGGCGAGTGGTGCCGCAGCCGCGCGAGAATGTCTGCGTCGCGCCCGGAGAGCGGTCCTCTAGCCGGTACGACAGCATCGACTTTTCGCCGCGACTGTCGTACTCGCAACTGGAACTCCCTCAACCGCCGGAGCAGGTCAGGGTCGGGGCCCTCACCTCGTCTGGTGGACGTCATCGGCCTGCCCGTCGCCGGTCAGGACGTACCGGCGCATGTTTCGGAAGATCTCCTCGATCGTCTCGGAAGAGGCATCAGCCGCGATGTGGATCTCAATGTTGATGTGTACGCCTGGCGCAACGGAAACCCCGCCCACGGTCCCCGCCGCCGCCCTGGTCGCCTCCGAAGGGTCGCGCTGCGGAGGAACCGGCATCGAATCGTTCTGCGGCACGTCCTCCTGCCGCACCTTGGCGGCGTCATCTTGGTCCGCCGTGGCGGTTGAACCGGTGAGGTCGACGTATCGCTTCCCGCCCCACTCCTTCAGAAAGCCGACGGCTTGTGCCCCTTCAACGATCAGTTCAAGCACGCCGTCCGCCCGGTCAGCCGGAACGCCCTTCTCCTTGAGTACATTCTTAGCGATTGTCTCCGGCGGAAGGGCACCACCGTCGTACATACGTAGGAACTCGCCGACAACCTTCGGCCGGAGCAACGCCTCACGCATCGCTGCGATGTCATCGCCCTCGCTCGTGGGTCGGACAATCCTCATCCCGAGGGGCGTAATCCCGATCTCGGGTGCCTTCGCGCCGCCAGTCGTCAGTCCGTATGCGACTGCAGCGCCTGTGATCATCCGGAACGGCCCAGACGACGGGGTCATCCGCATCGCTTCCGCAACGCTTAGCGGCCGGGTCGGATTGTAGGCGTAGTTATCGGCGATTGCTCTCGGGACACGTAGAGCCTGCCCAAGGGAGTAGCTGGGTACATCCTCCTGCGACACCCGTGATCGCTGTCTCTTCGTGTCAGATGCCGGCACGGCAAGGTCAGGATTGCCACTCACTCGCTTCGTTGGTTCCGCCACTCGCGCGCGCTCCCCTCCGGTCATTACTCGGCGACGAAGGCAACGACCTTCATCACGTGATGTTAGACCCAGGTACGAAGGGAGCGAAGGACCGCGACATAGAGTTAGGAGAATGATTCAGATTTCCGACAATGAGGCCACGGCCGATCGTTGGCAGGGCTCGGCGCACACATCCGGAGAATCGAACAACAGTTCTAGATTTTGTCTCCGTAAACCGGCGGTTCGGGCTCACCGATCGCCCGCGACAAATCGCGTTCGGCCCTGGCCTTGCCGCTCGTACGGCGTGGGGACGCAGGGGTCGCACTCGCTGGCACCAACGGAGTAACCGGCTGCGCGCCACCTGGCGGCAGCGTCGATCCGCTCGTCACGCTGCTGCCGGGTCAGCGCCTCGTACCGCTCTGGGTCGCTGGCCTTCAGGGCTTCCAGTTCCTCGGGTGTCACGAGCAGACCACCCACCGGCCCTGCTGCCCAGCCGTGCCCTGCGGCACGTTCTGGACGAAGTGGATGCCCGGACCCCGCATTCTCACCCGCAGGTCCACCGTGCCGTCGCCGCACTCGTGGACCACCTCCGCTGGGAGCGTGGTGCCCGCCTGCGGGTCGGGGACGCCGGGGAACCGGGTCACGCCGGAGGACGCGCCGCGCATCCGAACGTACTGCGCCTGCGTGGCGTCGAAGGTGTAGTGGACGACATCTCCAAGCATCGCCTTGCTCCTGTCTCGTAGGACGTGCCTCGTCGGGGGCGGTGGAGGCCGCAGCTAGCGGCTTGCCGCCAAGGCTATGGAAGGTTATCTATGCCTTAGCCGTCTTTTTAGGGGCGGCAAGAAGGCCGCCCACCCTGCGGCGGAACGGCCTCGATGCCAACCCTTCGGGTCAGAGCGCCTTGCGGCGAGCGCGCACCTGCTTCTGGAACTCGTGAACGGTCTGCGCCATTGCGCCTACACCAGCCACCCACCCGTCCTCGTGCGGCAGGTCACTTAGCGGGATGCCGTCGAGCTCCAAGATGCCGTTGTCGTAGGCCACCAAGCGCAGGGTCAGTACGAGCCCCTTGTCCTGGGCGGTCGGCCGAACCTTCATCGAGTTGAGGATGCGTTCCCGGCTTGCTCCCATGGCCATCTCCTTGTCGTCGAGGTCTGCCGCGTGAAGCGTATAGACGGTCACCTTCGGCCTGGTCTTCCTCTTTTCAGCCCGTCTTGCGACGCCGGTACGACGCCAGGTCTACGACCGCGCCCGCTGTGCTGGCCGCTGCCGGGCGAGCAGGCGTGAGCTCGGCTGCGGCTACCTGCTGGCGGGCCGTGGCCCGCAGCTCGGCGAAGGCGGCCGACACGTCGCTGCCTTGGTGGTCGAGTACGCGCCCGTACACCTTCAGCGTGACGGACGGGTCGGCGTGCCCTAGCCGCTTCGCCGTGCGGACCGCGTCGCCAGTCAGCAGCAGGTACGCGCTGGCGTGGTAGTGACGCAGGTCGTGGAACCGCACGCCGACCAGCCCGAGCGCGTCCACGGTCGGTCGACATACCCGGTTGTTCCACGCGTTGTGCCGGTAGGGCGTGGCCCCGTCACCGAACACGTAGTCGTCCTGCCTCATGCCGTCAACGTGGGCGGCCAGGCGGCGGCACAGGTCGGCGTTCAGCCCGTCCACCGTTCGGGCGCAGCAGGGCGGCGAGGTCGGCGACGGACAGGTGTGAGCGCACCGACTTGAGACGGGCGCCGGCGATGAGGAGGTGGATGACGTTGGTGTCGGCCCAGAAATCGACAACTCCACCAGCGCCAATCCCGGCCTCCCCGAGTCCCGACGCCCCGCGGAGACGTCCGGCCCAGAGTGCCGAAACCGACCACTGTCGCAGATCACCTGGCGGACGCGTGTCGCACATCAGCCGACGGAAGACAGCCGCTGAGGCCCGTGCACTGCCGAATTCCCCTCTTTAGGATCAAGGCGGCGCCGGTCCGGCCCTGGCCTGCTGGCGACCTCCGGCCGGCATCGGCCGAGCCGGCCGGCCACGCTGACGGACGAAGGTACGGGCGGTCTCGATGGGATGGCCTGTCTGGTCTCGTGTTAGATGCGGGTCATGTCGCTGACCGTCGGACCCGCGTTCACGATCCCCGGCTACAAAGCCATGGCCCCGCCTGACTACACCACCGAGTGCGACGCAACCGTATATGCGGCAGATGGCGTGGTGGGACACGCCGCCTTCTGGTGGCACTACCTGTCGGGACCCCTGGGTGCCTACCGGGAGTCGGAGGCCGCCTTCGAGGTGCAGGCCGCTAATTACAACGCGATGGGCGTCGTCCTGGATGACCCCGAGCGCTGGCCGGTCATTTCGGTGCGGCTCGACGGAGAAGCGTGGCTACGGATCGTGTACCGCAACATCGAGGATGCGGCGGGACTCGACTTCGTGGAGGAGCGGCCGGGCCGGCCGGCAGAGGTGGTCACCTCGGTCGAGGGCCACGGATTCACGTCCGCGATGACCTGGGCGGAGCTGCTTGCCGCAGCAGCGCTGCCGGATGAGCGGCTGACCTGGGCGCAGCGGCTCATCCTGATGCTGCCCATGCTGGGTCCGCAGGAACTGTCCGAGGACGCCGAAGAGATTATGCACAAGGCACTGGAGGGGATCGGTGCAACAAACCGGTCGGCCCTAGCAGCGGCCTTGCTCGACGCCCTGGACTGGCGTACTCATTAGCTGGAACCTAAAGGACCTCGGGGTTCCGCCCCGAACCCCGGCCCTCCTCAGAGATCCGCTAAAGAAGCGTCGGCCAGCGGGTGGGGTAAACCTGACGAGCCAGCGCGCCCGTACAGCCAGTCGTACAGCCAAGACCACCCACCGAAGCCGACGTCGCCCGACAACGGCAGACGAGCTGACCAGGCAAGCGACTACCTGACCAGCCGCCCGCGACCTTCTTCTAATCCCAAGGCCGCAGGTTCGAATCCTGCCGGGCGCGCCACCACCGCCGCAGCTCACTGGCACCCGATCCCGCTTTTCGGCTGTGACAGTTCTAGCCCTCTGCCGACTGGTGCCTTGCCGCTCGCCTCCACAGGTGGGCCTCAGCCAACAACCGTGCCGTCACCTCTTCCTTTGCGGCGCCGTACTGGGCCCGGCTGTGCGGATGCAACTCGGCCGCACGTTTCTTTGCCGCCTCGTAGCGGCGGGCAGCGTCGGGGTTGGCCGCGAGGTAGGCGCGGAAGACTCGATTCGCTTCTGGTATCAGCGACGTGACGCCGAAGACGTGCAGGTGGTGGCTTCGCTTCCCGGCGGTGTCCTTCGCGAAGAACAAGTGATCATCGTCCTCCGGGAAGGCCATCGGACGATAGACGTATCCCAGCAGCTCAAGTGGCCGGAGGTCGGCGACGACCGCCTCAACCTCAGGCACTACCGCCAGGATGTCAATGATAGGCTTGGCCGCTAATCCGGGGATGCTGGTGGACCCGAAGTGCTCGACGCTCAGCGCCGCAGGCAGCGCCTCCGACAACAGCCGTTGTTCGACCGTGAAGCGCACCGACCAGGCAGGGTCGTAAGGCACCACCTCGACTACGGGCGCATCGTCCTTCACGTCGGCCACCGTAGCGGCTCGATACAGCCATCCGTACGGCCAAGACCGCCCGCTGATGCCGACGCTCGCCGGCAGCGACGGACGGGCTGCGCCGTGACCGGACGTACGCGATCTTCTTCCAGTCCCACGGGCCGCAGGTTCGAATCCTGCCGGGCGCACAGCACTTCCTTTCACCGCGATGCTTCGCTACGCGAGCCTGCGCCGCTCCACCGCTAACCGTGGTGAGTCTCCGGCCGGGTGGTGCCGAACGGGTTGTCGATGATGTACCGCCAGCGGCCGTCGGGGCCGCGGCGGGCGACATCGGTGGCGGTGCCTTCAATGTGCACGGGTCGGCCGTCGCGATCGGTGCCGTCAATGGTCCAGTCGACGATGAGCAGGGCGATGTCGTCGGCGACGTAGACATGGCGGGGCCGCACCTCGATCGGGAGCCCGAGATCGAGGAAGCGCTGATTGGCCGCAATCCGGGCGGCACCGGTGACGGGCTGGCCTGGGACGGTGACGAGTAGGCCGCCGGGCTCGTAGACCTGCTCGACCGCCGCGATGTCTCCGGAGTTGAAGGCGCGGGCGAACACCGACGGGTGCTGGGCAGCGTTGTCGCTGAGCGGGACACTCGTGGAGTGGGTGTTGAGGTCGTGAGACATGTCGACAGTCAAGGTGCTGCTCGCGAAGGTAACCAAACGGTGAGCGGCGGCTGGGACCGTGACCTGGTGCCGGACCAGCGAGGCGCGGCCCGCCGGCCGGAGCCCGACTGCCCCGTCGAGGTCGCCCTGGCCGCGGTGAGCGGCAGGTGGGCCACCCTGGTGCTGCGGGAATTGATGCACGGCCCCCGATCGTTCGGTGATCTTCAGGCAGCGCTGCCCGACCTGAGCGCCAAGGTGCTCAGCGAGCGGCTCGCCGCGCTGACCCGGCAGGGTCTGGTCGAGCGCGAGCGCTCCCGCACCTTCCCGCCGAGTACCTGCTACCGCCTCACCCGCGCCGGTACGGAGCTGCGCCCACTGCTGGTCGAGCTCTACCGGACCGGGGACGCGCTCTTGCGCGAGCGGGCGTGACGGTGGATGGCTCGATCAGGGCGCAATCGAGCCCGAGGAGCCGAGCGAGGCGGTCGGGCGGTACGTCGCGATGATCACGCCAGTCGTCGTCGGCACGGCCTCGACCAGCTCCAAGGTGCCGTACGCGTCCTCCCCCTCGGCGAACAGCTTCCGGCCGGTACCCAGCACGAGCGGGTGGATCGACAGCGTGTAGACGTCGACGAGGCCCGCTCTGGCCAGTGACCGCACCAGCTCGCCGCTGCCGAGCACGACCAGGTCGCCCTCGACGTCCCGCTTGAGCGCGGCCACGGCCTGCGTCACGTCGGCCGTCAGCAGGGAGGAGTTCCGCCACGGCAGCGGCTCGGCCAAGGTGCGCGAGGCGACGTACTTGTGCTTGCGGTTGAGCACCTCGGTGTACGGATTGCCGTCGGTCTGCTTCGACCAGAAGCCGTGGAACTGCTCGTAGGTGCGGCGGCCGAACAGCATCACGCCGTCGTCGCTCATGCCCTTGCTCATCGTCTTCGCCATCACGTGGTCGGCGTACGGGTGTGCCCAGCCGCCGTGCCGGAAGCCTCCCCGTGTATCCTCGTCGGCTCCGCCCGGTGCCTGCATCACCCCGTCGAGCGTCACGTTCTCAACGACAACCAGCTCGCCCATCGCGGTCTCCTCGCGTGCGGGGCCAGCCCTTCGCCGGCCCGTCACCAGCTACACGACCGACCCGCCGCCGGATCGACGAGGCGTGAGCAATTTCCCGGGCGATAGCCCAGGCGTCACTTCGACCAACCAGGTCGTGCCTCACGTGCGCGTGGTCTCACGCACGTCAGTCGGGCTGGTTAGTCCGGGGTGACGCCGTGGGCGCGGAGGATCTGGCGCACCCGCTCGCGGGTGTAGCCGGTAACTCGCACGATGTCGATCTGGCGCATGCCGTCCCGGGCAGCCTCCACAATGGCGGCAGCCAGCTGATCCCGGGCCTCGGTGACCTTCTCCCGATCCTGGGCTGCGCGCTCAGCGGAGGCAGCGGCGGTCGCCTGCGCCATGCGAAACACGTGCACGGCATCCGCTAGTCGGTTGGCCACATGCCAGATGATCTCACCAGCCAAGCAGGGCATCACATGTGCGATCTGGACTTGGCCAAGCGACAAGTGCTTTAAATAGCGTTGGTTGGCCAAACATGATTTGATGGATTGGCCCATTAGTAGGACGGCCCTCGGGCAGCGACGCAACCGCTGACCGAGGGCCTTGATCGCCTGACCAGGAGGCGACCCCGTGCGAACCCTACCCACCCTGCCCGCCTGCGAAGAACCCGCGACCGTCCGCATCGAGCTGTACAGCGCCGACTCCCTGGACGCCTGCGCGTACACCTGCGTCGCGCACGCGGTCCACGCCACCGCCGCCAGCGCGCGGGTCGGTCTGGAGGCCCATCCGGTCGGCATGGCACCGGACGTGGCGCGGCCCTGCGGCCACCTGCACGTCTATCCGACCGGCAACCTGGCCGACGCCCCGCCGCCACCGTCCAAGACCCTACGATGACGTACGCCGGTGTCGATCTTCACCACGGGAGCGCTGTGACTGATCCTGACGGCTCGACCCACGCTGAAATCCGCCGATGGGCGCAGCAGGCGTTGGCGCGGCTGCGCGAGGAGGCTGCCGCTGAACCGCCCGTTCCCTTGCGCCGCTACCCGTTGCCGGAGTCGTGGGGGGTCTCGCTGTACTTCCGGGACGAGTCCGTGCGTCCCACCGGCAGCCTCAAACACCGCCCGGTCCGGCGGCTGATGGAAGACGCGGTCGTCCGGGGCGACATCCGGCAGGGCAGCACTGTCGTGGCGGCAAGCGCCGGTAACGCCGCGATCGCCACCGCCTACTTCGCCCAGCTGATCGGCGTAGCGTTCATCGCCGTCGTGCCGGGCAGGACGTCGCCGGCGAAACGGGAACGGATCGAGCGGTACGGCGGCCGCTGCCACGCGTTCGATCCGCCCGCCGCCATCTACGACGAGGCGGTCCGGCTCGCCGCCGAGATCGACGGCCACTACCTCGACCATTTCGCCCCGGCGGCGCAGGCGGAGGACTGGCGCGGCCCGGACAGCGTCGGGGCGGCCCTGTTGGCGCAGGTCCTCACGCAGGAGGGAAGGGCACCGGCGTGGGTTGTCGTGGGCGCCGGCACCGGATCGACCAGCGCCACGGTGGGACGACACATCCGCTACCACGGCCATCCCACCCGGCTGGCGCTGGTGGACCCGGAGAACTCGGCGTACTGGCCCGGTTGGGTCACCGGCTACGACGGCTACGGCACCGGGATGCCGTCCCGGATCGAGGGCATCGGCCGGCCCCGGGTGGAGCCGGCGTTCCTGCCCGAGGTCATCGACCTGGCGATGCCCGTACCGGATGCGGCGAGCCTCGCCGCCATGCGCCACCTGGCGGCGACCACCGGCTGGTCGGTGGGCCCCTCCACGGGCAGCAACTTCTGGGGCGCCCTGCGCATCGCCCACCGCATGCGCCAGGGCGGCGAATCAGGCAGCATCGCCACGCTGATCTGCGACGGCGCCGACGCCTACCGCGGCACCTACTACGACGACGGCTGGATCCGGCAGAGGTCGCTCGACCCGACCCCGTACGCCGAGACGATCGACCGCTTCCTCACCGACGGCCGGTGGACCGAGCCCTCCTGACCGCGCCTCGACAGGTGCGCGGGTCTACCGCGATCCGCGCACCTGTCGGAGACCGTACGGACCACCGTTGACGACGAGGCCGAGCGCAGCCGTCAGGCGTTGTCGAGGACCTCGCGCAGCTTGGCGGCGAACGCCTCGGGTTGGCCGGCGTAGCCGAACTCGCCGCCGAGGAAGCCGCCGTGGTGGCTGGGGAACACGACCGCCCGCTGGCCGAGCAGTTCGGCGGTGGCCACCGCGGTGCGTCCGGTGAGGACGTCCCCGGTCTCCTCGCCGACGGCGATCACGACGCGGGTCGGCGCCGCGGCCAGCGCGTCCGGGTCGGGACGGTAGCTGCTGACCGCCCAGGACCGGTCCGACAGGAGCGGATCGTCCCGGGAGCCGTCGTCCTCGCTGGGCATCCCGAACTGGCCGGGATCCGGTGCGGGCTGCGCGAAGTAGTCGGCGGTGAACTCGCCCTGCCAGGACGTCATGGCGAGGAAGGCCGCCATGCCGGCGTTCCACCCCTTGGCCTGGTACACGTCCCGAACGCCGTCGCGGGCCCGGTCGGCGGCGTCGGCGTCGGGCAGCAGCGAGGTCAGTGGTGGCTCGTGGGCGACCAGGGTGGTCACATCGTGGGGAAAGGCGGCCACCAGCGCCAGCGCGGTCACCGCGCCGCCGCTGCTGGCGAACATCTCGACCGGTCCGGCTCCCAGCGCCTTGATGACGGCGTGCACGTCGGTGGCCTGGACCGTGGGGTCGTGGTCGTCCCGGCCGTCCTTGCGGCGGCTGCGGCCGAGCCCGCGCGGGTCGTACGTGACCACTGTGCGGTCGGGAAAGTACGACGCCAGGGTGGCGAAGCCGCCGGCCTCCATCGGCTGGCCGATCATGAACAGCGGTGGGCGTCCGTCGGCCGGCGGCAGTGGGCCGCGCACGTCGTAGACGATGTCGACCTCGGCGGTCTCCAGTGTGTGCGTGTTCGTCATGACGGTGTCGACCCCTCCCGTGGTGAAAACTCATCGGCCCCGACCATCAGTGCCACGACCAGTTGGCCACCAGCCCGGCGCAGCAGGCGATCGGCGCCAGGATCAGCAGCGCGGCCAGGGCCAGGTTCGCCCCCAACTGGCGCCCGTCGCTCAGCCCGTCGTCCTGGCGCACTACCCGAGTATGCCGGCCGGCCGCGCGGGAACGCCGGCAACCCGGGCGACGACGCCGGGCGCGGACCAGGAACCGGCCGGGCCGCGGCGAGGGCGCCACCCGGTTGACCCGGCGGCGACACGCCGAGCACTGACGGTGACGCGGCCGGAGCCCGTGTTATTCTCCGGCGTCTATCTCCGCAGCGCGGGCCCGGATCGGGTCGTTGTCGCAAAGGACTCCTCCCCGATGTCGGCCCTTACCAATCCGACCACGCCGCCGGCCCTGGTGGACAATCCGGCCGGCGGCGCGTTCACGCTCATCTTCACCACGATCCCGGCGCTGCTCCGGCTGACCTGCGGGCTGGTCGGCGCGGCGGTGGCGCTCGCGGTCCGCACCCCGCCGGTCGAGCCGGGGCTGCTGCTCCCGGCGGTGGCCGGGCTGACCGCCTGGTCCGTCTGGTACGCCGTGCGCGCGCTGCGGCACGGCGTCACCGGGCCGCTGGTCGCCGGCGACGTGGCGCTGACCACCGCCACCTGCCTGGCGATCCCGGTGCTGGTGGCACCGGAGGTGCTGCCCGGCGAGGGGAGCTGGGTCGCGGTGCTGGCCAGCACCACGGTGATCGGCGCCCAGGCCACCGCGCCCGCGCGGTGGTCGATCCCGGCCGGCCTGCTGGTCGCCGCCGGCTACGCGGTCGGTGCGGCCACCGCCGGCAATCTCGACGAGGCGAGCGCGCACGCCGGCACCCTGTTGGTGCAGACCGCCTGCGCCGCGATGATGACGACGGTGATGCGGCGCCGGATCGGCCGGGCCGACCGCGGCTTCGCCGAGCACCAGCGGTTGACCCGGGAGACGCTGGCCGCCCGGACCGCCCGGGACGCCGAGCGGCGGCAGAACCGGGACCTGCACGACACCGTGCTGGCCACCCTCACCATGGTCGGGCTGGGCGCGGTCGCCGGCCCCTCGGCCGGGCTGCGCGAGCGCTGCGCCGCCGACCTGCGTGTCCTCACCATGCTCGCCGGCGCGCGGTCGGCGCCGGACGCCGGGCCGGTGTCGCTGGACGATCGGCTCGGGGCGGCGCTCCGCCGGCTGCCCGAACTGCCGGTGACCGCCGACCTGACGCCCTGCGTGGTGCCCGGACCGGTCGCCGAGGCGATCGCCGAGAGCGCGTACGCCGCGCTGTCCAACGTGGTCCGGCACGCGCCCGGCGCCCGCGCCACGCTCCGGCTGGACCGGACGGCCGGCACCGTCGCGGTCGAGGTCGCCGACGACGGCCCCGGCTTCGACCCGGACCGGGTGCCGGCCCACCGGTACGGCCTGCGGGAGTCGGTGCGCGGCCGGATGG
>NZ_QGSW01000140.1:0-17568 GCF_003176715.1 Micromonospora sp. S4605 | reverse complement strand
GTCAGACCAGGGTGCGGTCGCGGGCGGCGGGGAAGCGGTCCAGGGCGCCGGTGCCGGCCAGGGCCCGGGTCAGGTACCAGCCGCCGGCGCCGGCGATGATCGTGGCGCTGACCACGGTCAGCAGCGCGTACGGGATCCGGTAGCTGCCCAGGTCGTAGTCGACGTTCCAGACGAAGAAGTCGAACAGCGCCGCGCCGAGGCCGGTCAGCGCGCCGGCGAGCAGCGCGGTCGGCAGCCGGAACGAGCGGTACCGGAAGGCGGCGAAGGCCAGCTCGGCGCCGAGACCCTGGATCAGGCCCTGGACGATGGTGATGCCGCCCCACTCGGAGCCGAGCAGCGCGGAGATCGTCGCCGCGACCGCCTCGCAGAACAGCGCCGCGCCGGGCTTGCGGATGACCAGACCGCCGAGCACCGCCGGCACCAGCCAGACGCCGTACATGACCGCCTGGCCGGCCGGGAAGAACGCGAACGCCGGGTCGACGGCCCGCCAGAGCAGACCCCAGGCCCAGAAGATGACGCCGAAGGCCACCGCGATCACCGCGGCCACGACGATGTCGATGGTGCGCCACCGGTTGGTGGCGGGGTGTTGGTTCATGAGTGCTCCCAGTCCTGACTACGAACCAGGAGAAGACGCACGCCGCGCCCGGTGCCCCGGACGGCGGCGCGGCTGGAGGTCGACCGAACTCCCTGCGCTGGCATTACCCAGATCAGGTTCGAGGGTCTGCGGGTGGTGCCCGCACTCTCAGCGCTGTGCGCTCCCCTGTCGGATGTGAAGTTGTCCCGGCAGACGCTAGCACCGCCGGCAGCGCCGGGACGAGTCGCCCGCGCCGGCCTGGGTAGGCTGCCGATCATGCGCATCGACGCCCGAGGGTTGCGGTTCGAGGTACGCGTCGGCGGCCCGGAGGGCGGCGACCCCGTGCTCCTGCTGCACGGCTTCCCGCAGCACCGTGGGGAGTGGGACGACGTGGTCCCGGCGTTGCACGCCGCCGGACTGCGCACGTACGCGCCGGACCAGCGCGGCTACTCGCCCGGCGCGCGGCCGGAGGCGGTCGAGGCGTACCGGATGGACGAACTGGTCGCCGACGCGCTGGCCGTGCTGGACGCCCTCGGGGCGCCGACCGCGCACGTGGTCGGCCACGACTGGGGCGCGCTGGTCGGCTGGGAGCTGGCCGTCCGGCACCCGCAGCGGGTGCGCACGCTGACCGCGGTCTCCGTGCCACACCCGGCCGCCATGGCGTACGCGCTGGCCAACGACCCGCAGCAGAAGGTGCGCTCGGCGTACATCGTGCTGTTCCGGCAGCCCGGCAAGGCCGAGAAGGTGCTGCTGGGGTTGAACGCCACGGCGCTGCGTCGGATGCTCGCCGGGGTCGGCGACGCCGACCGGGTGGCGGCGTACGCCGAGCCGATGCGCGAGCCGGGCGCGCTGACCGCCGCGCTGAACTGGTACCGGGCGATGCCGTCGCGGACGGAGCTGGCCGCCACCGGCCCGGTGACCGTGCCGACCACGTTCGTCTGGAGCGACCAGGACGTGGCGATCGGCCGGGCCGCCGCCGAGGCGTGCGCCGAGCGGGTGAGCGGGGACTACCGCTTCGTGGAACTGCCCGGGGTGAGCCACTGGATCCCGGACGAGGCGCCGGCGCCGCTGGCCGAGGCGATCCTGGCCCGGGTACGCGGACTGGCCTGACGGCCGACGCGAGGTGCAGGCGATGATGGACGGAGGAAGCATGACGGTGAGTGCCGAGGACTACCTGGCCGTGGTGACCGAGACGATGGGCCGGGTCGCCGCCAGCCAGCGCGAGGCGGTCGGCCGGGCGGCCGACCTGATCGCCGACGCGGTGCGCGCCGACGGGGTGGTGCACGCCTTCGGCACCGGGCACTCGGAGGCGCTGGCGATGGAGATCGCCGGCCGGGCCGGCGGCCTGGTGCCGACCAACCGGATCGCCCTGCGCGACCTGGTGCTGCTCGGCGGCGAGCCGGTCGACCTGCTCGGCCCCACCCTGGAGCGGGACCCGTCGGTGGCGCACAAGCTCTACGACCTCGCCCAGGTCCGCCCCGGCGACGTCTTCGTGCTGGCCTCCAACTCCGGGGTCAACGGCGCGATGGTGGAGTTCGCGTCCCTGGTCAAGGAGAAGGGCCACGCCCTGGTGGCGATCACCTCGGCGCAGCACTCGGCCCGGATGACCTCGCGGCACCCGTCCGGTCGCAAGCTCGCCGACTACGCCGACGTGGTGCTGGACAACGGCGCCCCGTACGGCGACGCCACCCTGCCGCTGCCCGGCGGCGGCGCGGTCGGCGCGGTCTCGTCGATCACCGCGGCGCTGCTGGCCCAGCAGATCACTGTCGAGGTGGTGGCCCGGTTGCTGGCGGCGGGGGAGCGCCCGCCGGTCTACCTGTCGGCCAACATCGCCGGCGGCGACGAGCACAACCACGAACTGGAGGCCCGGTACGCCGGCCGGATCCGGCGCGGGGCCTGAGCCGGGGATTTCCTGGCCACCGGACGCCGGGGCCGGTGCCGCGCGGCCCCGGTCGTGAGCCGGTTTCGTGACGCGTGCGGTGGGGCATCAGCGTTGCTGCCGGCGGGTGGCCCCCGCCGGCAGTAGCGTCTCACCGGAGGTGGCCCCCGTGTCGAAGGAAACCGAGCGGCAGCGCTGGCAGCGCAACTTCGCCGACCTGCTCCAGGAGTTGCGGGTCGCCCAGACCGGTGTGCAGATCCTCTTCGCCTTCCTGCTCACCCTGCCGTTCAGCAACGGGTTCACCAGCACCAGCGGCTTCCAGAAGGACGTCTACATCGTCGCGCTGCTGGCGGCGGCGGCCGCCACCGCAATGATCATCTCGCCGGTGGCGTTCCACCGGGCGCTGTTCCGTCAGGGGCGCAAGCCGGAGCTGGTCCGCTTCGCCCACAAGATGGCCAGCGCCGGCCTCGCCTTCATGCTGATCTCGATGGTCAGCGCGGTGCTGCTGATCACCGACTTCGTGCTGGACCGGAGCATCGCCCTGGTGCTCAGCGGCGCCGCCGGGCTGTGGTTCCTCACCTTCTGGGTGATCCTGCCGTTCGCCCGGCGCAACTGGGGCGAGGACGACATCGACGACGAGGACGACGACCCGCGGAGCATCCCCGGCGACTGAGCCGCGTACCCCGGCCACTGGGCCGCGTCGAGAAAACTCGATCTTTACGTAACGCTACCCCTGGGTAACACCCGGGGGTAGCGTTGCGTGTGTCGAGCACGTTGACGCAGCCGGACCGAGGTTCGAGGGGGCAACCGTGACCACGACGCAGAACAGCCGATCCGCGCCCGACGGCGCGGGCCCCGACCAGCCCACCCCCGCCGACGGCGTGACCACGCCCGGCGTCGCCGGGCCGCTGCCGACCGAGGCGGGCCAGGTCTCCGAAAAGGAGGCCCGCCAGGTCGCCGAGGCCGCCCGGGAGTCCACCTGGGACCGTCCCAGCTTCGGCAAGGAACTCTTCCTCGGCCGGTTCCGGCTGGATCTGATCAACCCCTGGCCCCGCTCGGATCCGGCGGACGACGCGCGGGCCGACGAGTTCCTCGGCCAGCTCCGCGAGTTCCTCACCACCGAGGTGGACGGCGCCGCGATCGAGCGCGACGCGTCCATCCCGGACGACGTCTTCCACGGGCTGGCCCGGCTGGGCGCCTTCGGCATGAAGATCGACCGGTCGTACGGCGGGTTGGGGCTGAGCAACCTGCACTACTGCCGGGCGCTGATGCTGGCCGGCTCGGTGAGCCCGGCGATCGGGGCGCTGCTCTCGGCGCACCAGTCCATCGGGGTGCCGCAGCCGCTGAAGATGTTCGGCACCGCCGAGCAGAAGCAGCGCTTCCTGCCTCGGCTCGCCGCCGGCGAGGTCTCCGCGTTCCTGCTCACCGAGCCGGATGTCGGCTCCGACCCGGCCCGGCTGGCCACCACCGCCGAGCCCACCGAGGACGGCACCGGCTACCGGCTCAACGGCGTGAAGCTGTGGGCCACCAACGGCACGGTCGCCACCCTGCTCGTGGTGATGGCCCGGGTGCCGGCGGCCGAGGGGCGGCGCGGCGGCATCACCGCCTTCGTGGTCGAGGGGGACGCCGAGGGCATCACCATCGAACGGCGCAACGCCTTCCTCGGTCTGCGCGGCCTGGAGAACAGCGTCACCCGGTTCCACGACGTCTTCGTGCCGAAGGAGAACGTGATCGGCGGCGAGGGCAAGGGGTTGAAGATCGCCCTGACCACCCTGAACACCGGTCGGCTGTCGCTGCCCGCGATGTGCGTGGGTGCCGGCAAGTGGGCGCTGCACGTGGCCCGGGGCTGGGCCGCCGAGCGGGTGCAGTGGGGCCGGCCGGTCGGCGAGCACGAGGCGGTCGCCCAGAAGCTCTCCTTCATGGCCGCCACCACCTACGGCATGGAGACCATGCTGGACCTGTGCTGCCTGCTGGCCGACGACGACCGCAACGACATCCGGATCGAGGCGGCGCTGGTCAAGCTCTACGCCAGCGAGATGGCCTGGCGGATCGCCGACGACCTGATCCAGATCCGGGGTGGGCGCGGCTACGAGACGGCCGAGTCGCTGGCGGCCCGGGGCGAGCGACCGGCCGCGGTCGAGCAACTGCTGCGTGACCTGCGGATCAACCGGATCTTCGAGGGTTCCACCGAGATCATGCACCTGCTGATCGCGCGGGAGGCGGTCGACGCGCACCTCTCCGTCGCCGGGGACATCATCGACCCGGACGCCGGGCTCGGCCGCAAGGCGCGGGCGGGCGCGCGGGCCGGGGTCTTCTACGCGAAGTGGCTGCCCACCCTCGCCGTCGGCCGGGGCCAGACCCCCGGGGCGTACGCCGAGTTCGGGCCGCTCGCCAAGCACCTGCGGCAGGTCGAGCGCTACTCCCGCAAGCTGGCCCGCTCGACGTTCTACGCGATGTCCCGCTGGCAGGGCAAGATGGAGCGCAAGCAGGCGTTCCTCGGCCGGGTGGTGGACATCGGCGCCGAACTGTTCGCGATGTCCGCGGTCTGCGTCCGGGCGTACGCCGAGCGGGACGCCCGGCCGGAGAACGTGGAGCTGGCGGACCTGTTCTGCCGGCAGGCCCGGGTCCGCGTCGACGCGCTCTTCACCGCGCTGTGGGACAACACCGACTCGGTCGACGTCGCCGCGGCGAAGCGGATCCTCGACGGCCGCTACGCCGACCTGGAGTCCGGCGTCATCACCCCGGCCGACGACCTGCCCTGGGTGGCCCGCTGGTCGCCCGGACCGTCCACCGCCACCGACGTCCGCCGCCGCATCCCGCCACCGCGCTGAGGCCGCCTGACCGCGCCGCCCCGGCCCGCCGGGGGTCCGCTGGTCGCTGCCGCCTGGGACCGAGGGCCGGGGACCGAGGGCTGGGGACCGAGGGCCGGGAGGCGCGGGCGGGCGGCAGGTCGGCGGCCGGGAGCCGGAGTCGGTGGCCGGGTCAGGCCGGGTGGCGTGACCGGGGGCGCGGTCGGGGACCAGGGTCAGCGGGCGATGGCCCAGGCCAGGATCGCCGCGAGGATCAGCCCGTTCAGCACGGCCAGACCCAGGTACGCCGCCGGTGGGATCTTGCGACCCTTGCGGACGAAGTTGACCAGGACGGCGGCGTACGCGAGCAGCAGGACGGCGATGACGACCAGGAAGTAGAACACCCGACGACCTTAGCGGCCCCCGCGCAGGCCGAGTTGGCGCAGCTCCAGTGCGGCCAGCGCATCGACCGTGGCGTCGTCGCCGCGCCGCCACGCCTCGGCCACGTCCGGTGCGATCCGGGTCAGCCGACCCAGCGGTTGGGTGGCCAGCGCGCGCAGGGCCAGCAGGTCCCGGCCGGCGGGTGCGGCGGCCAGCTTCGCGGCGGACCCGGCGCGGCGCATCCAACGCACCCGCAGCGGCAGCCAGCCGAAGAGCACCAGGGCGAGCGGGAACACCAGTACCGCGACGGCGAGGGCCAGGGCCAACTGGTCGACCAGCTCCTGCTGGTCCCGGCCGGCCTCGGCCAGCGACCGGGCGGCGCCGGCGGCCCGCTCGAACGGCGCGGTCAGTTCGTCGCCGACCAACGGCACCCGGCCGACCTTGCCGCCCGCCTCGGCCAGGTTGTCGGCCAGTCCGCCGCCGGCCCCCTCCAACTTCTGCCCGGGTACGGCGAGCTTCTGCACCAGGTCGTGCAGCCAAAGCGCGCCGCGCAGCGCGGCGTACACCCAGGCGACGACGAGCAGGTCGGTGATCAGCTGACGGACGGCGATGGGGAAACGATCAGCGTAGATCTTCACGCCGGACAGCGTGCCACGGCCGGCTCGCGGCGGCATCCCGCCGAGGGCCGGCCCGGAGTCGGCTCAGCCGGCGCAGGCCGGGCAGGTGCCGAAGATCTCCAGGGTGTGGCTGACGTCGGCGTAGCCGTGCTGGGCGGCCACCCGCTCGGCCCAGGTCTCCACCGCCGGGCCGGCCACCTCGACCGTCCGGCCGCAGGCCCGGCAGACCAGGTGGTGGTGGTGCCCCTCGCTGCACCGACGGTAGAGGTGCTCGCCGCCGGGCGGCCGCATCACGTCGATCTCGCCCGCGTCGGCCAGCCCCTGCAAGGTGCGGTAGACAGTGGTCAGCCCGACCCGCTCGCCGCGCTGGCGCAGCATGGCGTGCAGGTCCTGTGCGCTGTGGAAGCCCTCCACCTCGGCCAGCAGGGCGCTGACCGCGGAGCGTTGGCGGGTGTTGCGCACCGCCGCGCCGCTGCTCATGATCCCTCCCCGGCATGGCTGACCGCATCCGCCACGATGTGCGCCACATGCTCGTCGACCAGCGTGTACGCGATCTCCCGGCCGCGCCGGGAGCCGCGCACCACGCCGGCGCCGCGCAGCACCCGCAGGTGCTGGGAGACCAGCGGCTGCGCGACACCGAGCTTCTCCACCAGCTCGTGCACGCAGCGCTCACCCGCGGCCAGCTCGCTGACGATCGCCAGCCGGATCGGCGCCGACAGGGCGCGCAGCAGCTCACTCGCGCCCTCGTAGGCGTCATAGCCTGACCCGCTGCTCACCGGATAACGGTAACCAATCCCGCCGACCCGGCGCTGCACCGGCTCAGTGGAGCACCACCTCGTGCGGTTCGGGCGCCGGCTCGGGCGCCGGGGTGCTCCGCCGGCGCAGCGCGCGCCAGGCGGCCCCGACCACGGCGACCACGGCGAACGAGGCGATCGCCAGCAGCACCACCGAGGCGCCGGGGGCGGTGTCGGCGGTGGCCGCCACCCAGACGCCCGCGCCGGCGGCGAACAGGCCGAGCGCCATCGCCGCCGTCATGGTGCTGCGGAAGCCCTTGGTGACCTGCTGCGCCGTGGCCACCGGCACCACCATCAGCGCGCTGATCAGCAGTACGCCGACCGCCCGCATGGCGATGGTCACGGTCACCGCGGTGGTGACCGCGATGAGCAGGTTGAGGGTGCGGACGGGCAGGCCGGAGACCCGGGCGTACTCCTCGTCGTGGCTGACCGCGAAGAGCGCCGGGCGCAGCGCCAGCATGGTGACCAGGATCGCCACCCCCAGCACGGCGATGGTGGTCAGGTCGGCGGGGGAGATGGTGGTCAGCGACCCGAACAGGTAGGCGTTGAGGTTGGCGCTGGTGCTGTCCGAGAGGCCGACCAGCATCACGCCGCCGGCGATCCCGCCGTAGAAGAGCAGCGCCAGGGCCAGGTCGCCGGAGGTGCGGCCGCGGGAGCGGACGACCTCGATGGTGATCGCGCCGATGGTCGCCGCGATCACCGCGACGAGCACCGGGGAACGGTTGAGCAGCAGACCGGCGCCGACGCCGGTGAGCGCCACGTGACCCACCCCGTCGCCGATCAGCGCCAGCCGGCGCTGCACCAGGTAGATGCCGAGCGCCGGGGCGGCCAGCCCGATGACCAGCGCGCCGATCAGGGCACGCTGCATGTAGGGGTACTGGAAGAGTTCCATGGTCAGCTGCTCCAGAGCCCGGCGGGCTCGTCGGGACCGTGCGGGTGCACGTGGTCGTGGTCGGGCTCGGCGTGGTGGCCGGCCGGCTCGGGCACCGCCCCGTCGTGACAGATGCCGCCCTCGTGCACGACCACCGCGCGGCTGATCAACGGGCGCAGCGGCCCGAGTTCGTGCGCCACCAGCAGCACCGTCCCGCCGCCGGCGACGAAGTCGCGCAGCGCCCCGGCGAACGCCTCCTGGCTGTGCGCGTCCACCCCGGCGGTGGGCTCGTCGAGCACCAGCAGCTCGGGCCGGCCGGCCAGCGCCCGGGCGATGAGGGTGCGCTGCTGCTGCCCGCCGGAGAGGGTGGCGACCGGGTCCCTGGCCCGGTCGGCGAGCCCGACGGCGGCCAGCGCCGCGTCGACGGCGGCCCGGTCGGCCGCGCCCGGCGGGCGGAGCACCCCGCGCCGGGCGAGCCGGCCGGAGGCCACCACCTCGCGCACCGTGGCCGGTACGCCGCCGCCGGCGCCGAGGCGCTGCGGGACGTACCCGATCCGGTGCCACTGCCGGAACCGCCGCAGCGGTCGGTCGAAGAGGGTGACCGATCCGGCGCTGAGCGGGACCAGCCCGAGCACGGCGCGGATCAGCGTGGACTTGCCGGAGCCGTTGGCGCCGAGCACGGCGACCACCTCGCCGGCGGTCACGGTCAGCGAGACGTCCCGCAGCACGGGGCGGCCGTCGTAGCCGACCACCCCGTGCGTGACGGTGATGACAGGTGCGCTCACGAGCAGCTCAACGCCGTCCGAAGGGTCTCCAGGTTGGTACGCATCACCGAAAGGTAGTCCCCGCCGTTGTCGGCGGACAGGCCTTCCAGCGGGTCCAGCACGGCGGTGCGGGCGCCGACCTCGGCGGCGATCGTCTCGGCCACCTTCGGGCTGACCAGCGTCTCGAAGAAGATGGTGGTGGCGCCGTGCTCGCGGGCCTCCTCGGCCACCTCGGCCAGCCGCTGCGGGGCGGGCTCGACCTCCGGGCTGAGCCCGGTGAGGCCGATCTGCTCCAGCTTGTAGCGCTCGGCCAGGTAGCCGAAGGCGGTGTGGCTGACCACGATCTCCCGGCGCTGGCAGGTCTTCAGCCCCTCGGTGTACTCGGCGTCCAGCTTGGCCAGGTCGGTGCGGAGCGTCGCGGCCCGGGCGGTGTAGTCGGCGGCCCGGTCCGGGTCGGCCTGGCCGAACCGCTCGGCGAGCCGGTCGGCGACGGCGGCCAGCCGGGTCGGGTCGAGCCACAGGTGCGGGTCCTTGCCACCGGCCTCGTCGGCGTGCCCGGCCTCCTCGCCCTCGTGCGCGTGCCCGCCGGCGCTGGCGTCCAGCAGCGGCTGCACCGTGGCCACGTCGAAGGACCGGTCGGCGGCGTTCTGCGCGACGGCCTCGTCCACCGCCGGCTGGAAGCCCTTGAGGTAGACCACCAGCTCCGCCTCGGTGACCTGGCCCACCTGGCGCGGGTTGAGTTCCAGGTCGTGCGGCTCGGCGCCCGGTTTGACCAGGTTGCTGACCGCGGCCGCGTCGCCGCCCACCCGCTCGGCGACGAACTGCAACGGGTAGAAGGCGGCCACCACGTCGACCCGCTGCGGGTCGGCGCCGGCCGCGCCGTCATCGGAGCAGGCGGCCACGCCGCCGAGGGCGAGCAGGGCGGCGGTGGCTGCGGCCAGGGCGCGCGGAGCGGTGCGGAAGTTCATGACGTCAACTGTCCGCGCGAACGATAATGATTGTCAAAAACGCATGATTGCATGTCAGAGCAGCTTCACCAGCCCGGCGGTGATCAGCAGGGTGAGCACCAGCAGCCGGATCACCCGGGTCTGCGGGGTCTGCACCGGCCAGGTGGTGACCAGCAGCGCGGCCATCCCGGCGGCCAGCAGCAGGGTGAGCAGCCCGCCCGCCACCCCCGGGGTGAAGAAGGCCACCAGCACCAGCACCAGCGTGACCAGGAACACCGTCGTCGGGTTCGCCCGGGCCAGCCGACCCGGCAGGGAGCTCTGCGTACGCTGCATCCCACAGACTCTACGAGGAGGTGGCCGGTGCTGGTGACCAACCGGTTCGTGGTCGAGGTCGATGTCGCGGAGGCGTTCACCGAGCGGGCGCACGCCGCCCTCGCGGCCCTCGCCGCCCGACCCGGCTACCTGCGCGGCCAGTTGGTCCGGGCGCTGGACGACCCCCGGCACTGGTGCCTGGTCACCGAGTGGGAGTCGGTGGGCACCTACCGGCGCGCCCTGGGCGGCTTCGACGTCAAGGTCACCGCCGTCCCGCTGCTCGCCGAGAGCCTGGACGAGCCGTCCGCGTACGAGGCGCTGGCCACCGCCGCCCCCGGTGGCGAGGTGGTGGTCGCGGCGAGCGATCGGGCCGCTGGTCCTTACCGCTGAGCCCGCGGGCACTACCCTGCTCCTATGACCGCTCCCGGACCGGCAGCCCCCTCGCCGTACCCCCAGCTGCCCGG
This sequence comes from Micromonospora sp. S4605, assembly GCF_003176715.1. Lineage (NCBI taxonomy): Bacteria > Bacillati > Actinomycetota > Actinomycetes > Micromonosporales > Micromonosporaceae > Micromonospora > Micromonospora sp. S4605. The sequence continues at coordinate 7,176 of NZ_QGSW01000140.1, read as the reverse complement.
CCACCAGGGTGCTCAGCCGCCTTCGGTGCCCGGGCCGCCGGCGGAGCCGGGCGCGCCCACGCCGCCGCAGGGGCCCGGGGTGGCCCCGCCGTTCGCGGCGCCGCCGACCGAGGGGCGACGCACCCGGCTCTGGCTCGGCCTCGGCGCCGGGGCGCTGGCGGTGCTGATCTGCTGCGGCGGTGGCGGCGCGGCGGTGGTCGGGCTGGCGGTCAGCGGGGTGCAGGCGATCGAGGAGCAGGGCCGCACCGTCTCCGGGGACTACTACCAGGCGCTGGTGGAGCGGAAGTTCGGTGCGGCGTACGACCAGCTCTGCGACGACGCGCAGCGGCGCGAGTCGCGGCGGGAATTCGAGCGGCGGGTGGCCGCCGAGCCGCAGGTCGCCGCGTACCGGGTCGGCGAGGTCGACACCACCGACCTGACCGTGCCGGTCGACGTGACCTTCACCGGCGGCCGGCAGGAACGCCAACAGGTGATCCTCGGGCAGGACCAGCAGACCGGTGGCCTGGAGGTGTGCGGGGTCAACTGACCCGCCCCCGGTATTCTGCTGGGCTCGGGACCCTGCTGGCCGTACCGTTGTCCCGAACTGTTCGTTCCGTCCACATCACGTCCCCGCCGACCGCCAGCCGGCGTAGGAGGAAACATGCCAGCCGACCGTATCGACGCCGTCGTCAGCCTCGCCAAGCGCCGGGGCTTCGTCTTCCCCTCCAGTGAGATCTACGGAGGCACCCGGTCGGCCTGGGACTACGGTCCGCTCGGCGTCGAGCTCAAGGAGAACGTCCGCCGGCAGTGGTGGAAGACCATGGTCCAGCAGCGCGACGACGTGGTCGGCCTGGACTCCGCGGTGATCCTGGCCCGCGACGTCTGGGCCGCCTCCGGCCACCTGGACGCCTTCGTCGACCCGCTGACCGAGTGCCAGTTCTGCCACAAGCGGTTCCGGGCCGACCACCTCGAGGAGGCGTACGCCGAGAAGCACGGCAAGCCGCTGGCCTCGCTGGCCGAGCTGAACTGCCCCAACTGCGGCAACAAGGGCACCTTCACCGAGCCGAAGATGTTCAACGGTCTGATGAAGACCTTCCTGGGCCCGGTGGAGAGCGACGAGGGGCTGCACTACCTGCGCCCGGAGACCGCCCAGGGCATCTTCGTCAACTACAAGAACGTCGAGACGGTGGCCCGCAAGAAGCCGCCGTTCGGCATCGCGCAGACCGGCAAGTCGTTCCGCAACGAGATCACCCCGGGCAACTTCATCTTCCGCACCCGGGAATTCGAGCAGATGGAGATGGAGTTCTTCGTCGAGCCGGGCACCGACGAGCAGTGGCACGAGTACTGGCTGCAGGAGCGCTGGAACTGGTACCTCGACCTCGGCCTGTCGGAGAGCAACCTGCGCTTCTACGAGCACCCGAAGGAGAAGCTCTCGCACTACTCGAAGCGGACGGTGGACATCGAGTACCGCTTCCAGTTCGGCGGCACCGAGTTCGCCGAGCTGGAGGGCATCGCCAACCGCACCGACTTCGACCTCTCCACGCACAGCAAGCACTCCGGCGTCGACCTGTCCTACTTCGACCAGACCAAGGGCGAGCGCTGGGTGCCGTACGTCATCGAGCCGGCCGCCGGCCTCACCCGGGCGGTGCTGGCCTTCCTGCTGGAGGCGTACGACGAGGACGAGGCCCCGAACACCAAGGGTGGCGTGGACAAGCGGACCGTGATGCGGTTCGACCCGCGGCTGGCCCCGGTCAAGGTGGCGGTGCTGCCGCTGTCGCGCAACGAGGCGCTCTCGCCGAAGGCCAAGGAGCTGGCCGCCACGCTGCGCAAGCGCTGGGTGGTGGAGTTCGACGACTCGCAGGCGATCGGCCGCCGATACCGCCGGCAGGACGAGATCGGCACCCCGTTCTGCGTGACCGTCGACTTCGACACCCTCGACGACAACGCGGTGACCGTGCGGAACCGGGACACCATGGCCCAGGAGCGGATCTCGCTGGACCAGGTCGAGCGCTACCTGATCGAACGCCTGCCCGGCTGCTGAGCCCCGACCGCGACGGCCCCGCCCCGATCCCGGGGGCGGGGCCGTCCGCCGTTGCGCACCATCCGTGAGAACTTTCCCGGCGAACCGGATCAATCGCCTGATCGGTCGAGGTCAGCGGTCACCCGGTGGTTGAGCGGCCCATGATCTCGTGCGAGCATTCCCGGCGTTGAATCTCGTCACGGGGGTGTGCATGACGCGCGCGTCGCAGGACCACGACCACGACCCGAACCGCCGGCGGCTGCTGCGCCGGGCGGCCACGGTCGCCGCCACCACGGCCGGCGCGGGCGTCGCCGCCGCGGTCGGCCTGCCCGGCACGGCCCAGGCCGCCCCGGGCGACAACCTCGTCATGGGTACGACGAACGACGCCGGCCCGGCCACCACCACGGTGACCACCACCGCCGGGGAGGCGCTCGACCTCCAGGCGAGCGGCGGGGCGCCGCTGCGGCTCGTGCCCAGCGAGAGCCTCTACCCCCAGGTGCTCGACTCCGAGGTGGGCACGCTCGCCGTCGACGACATGGGCGACCTGTTCGTCCGGGCGGGCGCCGACAGCGGGGACAACGGCACCAACGGCTGGGCCTACACCAGCGAGTGGGCCACCACGTCGGTGGCCGTGCCGCCGACCCGGGTGCTCGACACCCGCAACGCCGACCTGCGCCGCCTGATCGTCTCGGGCGCGGACACGCTGGACTCCACCGGCCGGCTGACCCCCGGCAAGCCCATCGTGGTCAGCCTGGACTCCTACGTCCGGGACGGCTACGCGATGAAGGGCAACGTCACCGTGGTGGGGATGACCGGCTCCGGCGTGCTGACCGTGTGGGGCGCCGGCCCGCGGCCCGCCACGTCGACGTTGAACTGGTCGACCGCCGGCACGATCCTGTCCAACTTCCTCTTCACCGAGCTCGGTGCCAGCGGGGCCTTCCGCAGTGTCATCACGATCCAGGCGACCACCTCGCCGACGCACGTGATCGTCGACCTGACCAGCCTGCTCGTCGGTCACCCGAGCCAGGTCGGCGGTGGCGCGTAGCCGCCGGGACGGTCGGCGTGCCCGCGCCGCCGTCCGGACCGCCAGCCGTAGACCAACCCAGCCAACGGGGGAATGAGATGACTTCGTCCGAACCCGACCGCACCGCGTCGCGGCGTGGCCTGCTGCGCAAGGCCGCCGTGGCCGGTGGCGCCGCCGTCGCGGCCACCGCGGTGACCACCGCGAACGCCACGCCGGCCAGCGCCGCCTCGGGTGACCCGCTCACCATCGGCCTGCCCAACGAGGCCGCCGGCACCACCACCGTCCTCAGCTCGGCGCCGGGCGCGACGCTCGCCCTGAAGAACTCCACCGGCGCTCCGCTGCACCTCAAGCGGCAGGACGTCACCAGTCCGGAGCACGGCTCGATCTTCCCCACCCGCGCCGGGTTGGGGTACAGCGTGCACGAATCCGGCGTGCCGGTCCGGTACGAGGCGCACACCACCGCCAACTCCACCATGCTGGTGCCGATCCCGCCGACCCGGATCCTGGACACCCGCAGCGCCGAGGGGCGGACCCGGCTGGTCGAGGGCGCGGGCCGGATCGACTCGCAGGGCCGGGCGGTCGCCGACAGCTTCCTGGTGGTGCACCTGCAGGGCATCGCCGAGTACGCCGACGGGATGCTGGGCAACATCACCGTCGCCAAGACCGAGAAGGCCGGCTTCGTCACCGTCTACGGCCGGGGCGACCGGCCGAACGCCTCCACCATCAACTGGTGGAGCGCCGGGCAGTTGCTCTCCAACGGCGTGATCACCCAGCTCGGCGCGTACGAGACGGCCAACGGTGAGTACTACCCGGACGTGGTCGGCATCTACGTGCCGAAGGCGAGCGCCACCGCGCTGATCCTCGACGTGACCGGGCTGCTGGTCTTCCACCCCGACTCCGCCGTCATCAACAGCCCCAAGACGACCGCCCGCACGTCGCTGGCCGCGGAGTCCGGCACTGCCGAGGTGCGGGCCCGCCAGATCAAGGCGCTGGCCGAGCGCGGCGACCGGGAGGTGCGGACCGGTGAGTGACCACGGAACCGAGGAGAGCAGCAGCATGAGCGCCGACGAGCAGCCGTCGACCAGCCGGCGTCGGATCATCAAGGCCGGCGTGGTCGCTGGTGCCGGCGCGGGCGTCGGCGCGGTGGCCGCCGCCGCGCCGGCGAGCGCCGACCCGGGGGACCCGGTGGTCCTGGGCGCCCTGAACAACGCCCAGAGCTCGGAGACGGTGCTGCTGGGCGGCTCGTCGGCGAACCCCACGCTGGCCCTGCGCGGTGCGCCCGGCCAGGCGCCGCTGCGCTTCTCGCCCGAGCCGGACAACCTGCTCCCGGCGGAGATGCCCACCGGCTCCCTCGCGGTCACCACCGAGGGGAACCTGGTCATCGGTGGTCGGAGCAACACCAAGGCGTACGTGAACACCTCCCGGTGGGCGAACCGGACGGTGGCGATCCCGCCCACCCGGATCCTGGACACCCGCTCGGTGCCGACCTCCACCACCTACGACAAGTTCATCGTCGGTGGGCGGGCCAACGTCGACAGCAGCGGCCGGCTGAAGGCCAAGACCGCCATCCAGTTGACGATCAGCGGGCTGCCCGACGTCACTCCGGGCCAGGCGCAGGCGGCGTACGTGAACATCACGGTGGCCGGGACTGTCGCGGCCGGCTTCCTGACCGCGTACAGCGCCCAGCTGCCCCGGCCGGGTACCTCGTCGCTGAACTGGTGGGGGCCGAACCAGATCCTCTCCAACCTGGTCGAGGTGCAGGTGGGGACCTACAGCAACCGGCCGTACACGTTCACGATCTACACCGACAGCACCACGTCGGTGATCGTGGACGTCTCCGGACTGATCCTGGCCAACCCGGCCAGCTGACCGGCGGCGGTCGCCGCCGCGGTGCGAGTTCGCTCACCATCGCGGCGGCGACCGGCCACCGGCGCCGGGCCGCCCCCGGGCGGCGTGGGATTCTTGGGTACGTGACCAGTCCCGCCGTTCCCGCACTCCGCCCGCTCACCCTCGGGCGGCACCAGGTGTGGCCGCCGGTGGTGCTCGCCCCGATGGCCGGCATCACGAATGTCGGCTTCCGTCAGCTCTGCCGGGAGCAGGGTGGCGGCATCTACGTCTGCGAGATGATCACCACCGTCGCGCTGGTGGAGCGGAACCCGAAGACGCTGCGGATGATCGCGTTCGGCGCCGACGAGCAGCCGCGCAGCCTCCAGCTCTACGGCACCGACCCGGAGACCACCGCCGCCGCGGTGCGGATCGTGGTCGAGAAGGACCTCGCCGACCACATCGACCTGAACTTCGGCTGCCCGGTACCGAAGGTCACCCGCAAGGGCGGGGGTGCGGCGCTGCCCTGGCGGCGCCGGCTCTTCGCCCGGCTGGTGCGGGCCGCGGTGGACGCCGCCTCACCCGCCGGGGTGCCGGTCACTGTCAAGATGCGCAAGGGCATCGACGACGACCACCTGACGTACGTCGAGGCGGGGCTCGCCGCCCAGGAGGCCGGCGTGGCCGCGGTGGCACTGCACGGGCGTACGGCCGCGCAGCGCTACTCGGGCACCGCCGACTGGGACGCCATCGCCACCTTGAAGCAGGCGCTGGACGTGCCGGTGCTCGGCAACGGCGACATCTGGGAGGCCGACGACGCGCTGCGGATGGTGGCGCACACCGACGTGGACGGGGTGGTGATCGGCCGGGGCTGCCTGGGCCGGCCGTGGCTCTTCGCCGACCTGGAGGCCGCGTTCGACGGCCGGCCGGAGCGGCGGCTGCCCACCCTCGGCGAGGTCGCCGCGACCATGCGCCGGCACGCCGAGCTGCTGGTCGACCAGTTCAGCGCCGGGGCGCGTACGCCGGCGCGGGGCGAGCGGGACGGCTGCACCGACTTCCGCAAGCACGTCGCCTGGTACCTCAAGGGCTTCCCGGTCGGCAGCGAGCTGCGCCGCGAACTCGCGATGATCGACAGCCTGGCCCAGCTCGACGACCTGCTCGGCAAGCTGGAGCCGACGGAACCGTTCCCGATCGCCACGCTGGGCCAGCCACGCGGCCGGACCAACTCGCCCGGCAAGGTCTTCCTGCCGGACGGCTGGCTGGCCAGCCGGGACGACGACACCGTCCCCGAGGGCGCCGAGCTGGACGACTCTGGCGGCTGAGCCGACGCGCTCCGCGCGCTGGGGTCGCCTTCCCGCGCAGCTGGGCTCGGCCTTCCCGCGCGTTGGGCGCGGGCTCCTGCGCCCGGCCCTCGGATACGACGAAGGGCCGCCCCCGGGTGGGGGCGGCCCTTCGATCGTTGGTCGGTTGGTCAGGCGGCATAGCCGCGGGTGGCGATCCAGTCGGCCAGCGCTTCGGTGGTGATCCAGTAGGAGGCGGTGTCCGGGTTGGCCGAGTCGGCGATCTTCACCGTCTCGCCGCCGTCGCGGTACCCGACGACGCTGATGTAGTGCCCGCCCTCGAAGGAGTGCACGCCGCCGTCGATGTCGGTGGCGGTGCCGGCGATGTTGGCGACCACGGCGCGGCCCTCGTCGACGGCCTCGACGATGTCGGCGCGCAGCTTGTCGGTCTGCTTCTCGTCGGCCAGGCTGCCGGGGATCTCGACGCTGCGGTAGACGTCCTTACCGGTCTCCTTGTTCAGCACCGGGGTGATGTCGTTGATGGAGTCGGTGCCGGCCTCGGTGGTGCCCATCTCCTCGGCCACGGCGTCCATGTCGATCTCCTTGCCCTGCACGCTCAGCGCGTTGCGGGCAGCGGCGGGACCGCAGTAGTAGAAGTTCGGCTGGGCCTCGTAGCGCACGCCCAGTTCCCGCTCGCCGTGCTTGCGGTCGGCGGTCACCGACGTCGAGGGCTGCTGCTCGGCGATGGCGTAGGCGGCGGTGATCGGGCCGGCGATGGCGCCGCCCGCGAAGGCGAGGCCAGCAGCGGTCAGAGCGGTCTTACGCAGCATCTCGGTACGCATGATGATCACAAGCCCTTTCGATCGGGGGACGCGGCACGCACCAGGGGGTGCGGTGGCCCGCGGTCAAGGAAAGGTCGCGCGGGAGGGGTTCGTCGCTCCGGCGGTGGTGGCTGCTCGGGCGCCCGGGGGTGTAACCATCCGGGCCGGCCCCTCATTCCGGGGGTAGCACCGGGGTGTGGCGCGGGTATGTCATGTTCAACGACCCCGGCC